>DAITPG010000099.1:0-8399 GCA_036833715.1 Eubacteriaceae bacterium
ACGGCATAGGCGCTCAAATGCATGAAGAGCCCAGCGTACCCAATTACGGCGAACCCGGCAAAGGGATCCGGCTGCTCAAGGGCATCACGATCGCGATAGAGCCGATGATCAATATCGGCACCTACCGCACCAAGCTGATGTCCGACAACTGGACGGTACAGACCGCTGACGGAAAGCTTTCCGCGCATTATGAGCATACTGTGGCAATAACCGATGGTGATCCGCGTATATTAACATTGTTATGAGGTAAATTTTTTTGAAAGACACTTATCAATTGGGACAGATCGTTCGCTCAAGATGCGGAAGGGACGAAGGAAAGTTTATGGTCGTCGTCGGATTCGCGGGGGATGAATATGTGCTTATTGCGGACGGTGTCTCGAGAAAATCGGAAAAACCCAAGCTTAAAAAAATCAGGCATATCGCAAGGACCAACACGGTTTCCTTGCCGATCGCCGAAATTTTGCAAAGCGGCGGTGTTGTTGCAAATATGCTTATAATAAATGAATTAAAACCATTCAATGAGAAGATATCCAAAGAAAAACAGGGGGAAATCAATTGAGTAAAAGTGATTATATCGAAGTTGAGGGTATAGTGATTGAAGCTTTACCGAATACGACCTTCAAAGTGAAACTCGATAACGGATACGTTGTCTTGGCTCATATTTCCGGCAAACTGCGAATGAATTACATCAAGATACTGCCGGGTGACAAAGTCGTTCTCGAACTTTCTGCCTATGACCCTGCAAAAGGCAGAATCGTTTGGCGCGATAAAGGCAAATAAGAAACAGGGAGGAGCAAAACATGAAAGTACGACCAAGTGTTAAGCCTATCTGCGAGAAATGCAAAGTGATCAAAAGAAAAGGCAAAGTAATGGTTATTTGTGAAAACCCCAAACATAAACAAAGACAAGGTTAAGAAAACACAGGAAAGTGCGGCTGGTGTCTTAGACACAACTTTTCCTATGATAATATATACCCTGAACGGCCGAAATGCGGCTGCTTAAAACAAATAACGCTTATCAAATTTTTACGGAGGTGCATATATAAATGGCCAGAATTGCCGGCGTAGACTTACCGAGAGAAAAACGCGTTGAAATCGGATTGACCTATATTTTCGGCATCGGCAGAGTTCTATCGAACAGAATTCTTGCGGAAGCGGGCATCAGCCCCGACACAAGAGTGAAAGATCTCACCGAATCCGAAGTCAATACATTGCGTTCAATCATTGACAATTCATATACTGTGGAAGGCGATTTAAAAAGAGAAGTATCGTTGGACATCAAACGTCTGATAGAAATCGGCTGCTACAGAGGTCTCAGACACAGAAAAGGTCTTCCCGTGAGAGGACAAAATACCAAAACCAATGCAAGAACCCGCAAAGGTCCCAAAAAGACTGTGGGAAGAAAATCTAAAGGCAAATAGATTACACAGTAAGGAGGATTGAAATTTGGCTGCAAAAAAAGTAGTTAGAACCAGAAAGAAAAAAGTCAAAAAGAATATAGAAAAAGGGCAGGCGCATATCCGCTCTTCCTTTAACAATACAATCGTTACCTTATCCGATGTTGCGGGCAACGTACTTGCATGGTCCAGCGCCGGCGAGCTCGGCTTTAAAGGCTCCAGAAAAAGCACGCCTTACGCCGCTCAGACCGCTGCGAGCGAAGCTGCCAAAAGAGCAATGGAACACGGACTTAAGACAGTCGAAGTTTTTGTAAAAGGACCCGGATCGGGCCGCGAAGCCGCTATCAGAGCTTTGCAGGCTGCAGGACTGGATATTACTTCCATCAAAGACGTTACTCCCATCCCGCACAACGGATGCAGACCGCCGAAAAGAAGAAGAGTATAATCGGCGTTTCCATATCGGTCTATTCATGCTACAATGAACGGGCTCTTTTTGCATATTATCACCACATTTAAACGGAGGTACACATACAGACATGGCGAGATATACTGATGCATCTTGCAGATTGTGCCGCAGAGAAAAGGAAAAACTCTATCTTAAAGGAAGCAGATGCTATACCGACAAATGCGCTGTGACCCGCAGAGCGAGCGCTCCCGGCCAGCACGGCAAAAAAAGCGGCAAGATGAGTGAATACGGCATACAGTTAAGAGAAAAACAAAAAGTCAAAAGAATTTACGGCGTCCTCGAAAAGCAGTTCAGACATTATTTTGAAATTGCCGAAAGAAAACAGGGCGTTACCGGCGAAAACCTTATTTCGCTGCTTGAATCGCGTCTTGACAATATCGTTTACAGAATGGGCTTTGCCAATTCCCGTAAAGAAGCAAGACAGCTGATCTTACACAATCATTTCCATATTGACGATAAAAAAGTCAATATCGCATCCTACCTTGTCAAACCGGGCCAGGTGATCAAAGTGGTCGACGGCTCCAAAAAATCTCCCAAATTTGAGGAGATCATCGAGAACAATTCGAGCAAAGTGATTCCCGAATTCTTATCGGTTGATTTCGAAAAAATGGTCGGCAGCGTGATCGCTGTTCCCACAAAGTTAAATATAGAAATACCTATCGAGGATCATTTAATTGTCGAACTCTATTCAAAATAATAATATCCAGTCCCTCGAGCGCGGTTATTATGAATTATATGGAGGGGTTATATGTTAGACTTTCAAAAACCGAATATAGAGGTAATCGGTGTTACTCCCGACAGAACATACGGAAAGTTTGTTGTGGAACCGCTTGAAAGGGGTTACGCGACGACTTTGGGAAATTCATTGCGCAGGATCATGCTTTCTTCATTGCCGGGATCCGCGATCACCAGCGTAAAGATCGACAGCGTGCTGCATGAATTTTCGACGATCGAAGGCGTAGCGGAAGATGTATTGGAAATCATCTTAAACCTCAAAAAAGTTGTTTTTAAAGTTTATGACGATGGTCCGAAAACGGTATACATTCAGGCGCAGGGCGAAAAAGAAGTCACAGCAGCCGACATTATTACCGACGCCGATGTGGAAATTTTAAATCCCAATGCGCATATCGCGCTTTTGATGAAGGGTGCAGAACTCAATATGTCCATGGTTGTTGAAACCGGACGCGGCTATGCTTCTTCAGAAAGAAACAAAAGAGAAGATATGCCCATCGGTACGATTCCCGTCGACTCTATTTTCTCACCCGTGCGCAAAGTCAATTTCACGGTTGAAAATACACGCGTCGGCAACGTGACCGATTATGATAAACTCACCATTGAAGCATGGACGGATGGGACCATTTCACCGGAAGAATCCATCTCGCTTGCTTCCAAAGTGCTTAACGACCATTTCCAGCTGTTTATTGATCTGAATGAAAATCTTCAGAACATGTCGCTTATGGTCGAACGCGAAGAAAACGAAAAGTAAAAAGTACTGGAAATGTCCATCGAAGAACTCGAGCTTTCCGTACGTTCCAGCAACTGCTTAAGAAGAGCCGATATCCATACCGTAGAACAGCTCATCAACAAGAGCGAAGAAGATATGGCGAAGGTGAGAAACTTAGGCAAAAAATCACTTAACGAAATAAAGAAACGTCTGAGTGAAATCGGACTGTCTTTACGTCAGGGTGACGAATAAAACCAATCCGCAGTATCCAAATATTCAATGAATATTTGCTTGCTGCATACAAACGCATAAACATCTAGGAGGGTTACCAATGGCCGGATACAGAAAGTTAGGCAGACCCACGGATCAAAGAAAAGCGCTTCTTCGAGGCATTGTAACAGAAGTAATTAAACACGGTAAAGTAAACACAACGGTTTTCCGTGCCAAAGAAGCCAGAAGAATCGTGGACAGAATGATCACGCTGGGCAAAAGAGGCGATCTTCACGCAAGAAGACAAGCATTGGCCTATATTTATGAACCGGAAGTCGTTCATAAATTATTTGCCGAGCTCGCCCCCAAATATACAAATAGAAACGGCGGCTACACCAGAGTGCTTAAGCTTGGCGCAAGAAAAGGCGATGGAGCTGAAGTTGCTGTTTTAGAGCTTGTGGAATAAGCCGGAGCATTCCGATTATTCTTTTAGACAGCATGTATGAAAAACAGTATATTATTTGTGAAATATTAATATCAATGAATGTTAAGGGACAGTTTAACAGCTGTTCCTTTTAACCATTAAACAAAAAGTCATTCAGAGTATCGAAAAGGCACGCTCGGACCGGCGTACTGAAAGCGACTGCGGCTCAGCAAGCAATTATTTTGATTTATAGCAAGCAGCGCTTGATAAATGAAAGTGATTCGCGTAATCGCTTCTCGGTAGTGCTCATGGTTTCAGAAGAATCAAGCAGAACTTGATAGATTAAGGGCACTTTGCAGCTAGCGGATTCAAGCACCCTGAGGTAAAAACATTTGGATAACATAATTGAACTCATAAATGTCAGTTTTATGTATGACGAGGAAACCGAGCCCGATAAAAAAGCGCTGGATAACGTGAATCTGTCCGTTAAAACAGGCGAATTTGTCGGCATCATCGGCCATAACGGATCGGGAAAATCAACGCTGGCCAAGCTGCTCAACGGGCTGCTGCTTCCCAGCGGCGGAGATGTGCTTGTGATGTCTTTGAATACCAGGGATGATAACAGCCTTATTGAAATCCGCCGCAATGTCGGCATGGTTTTTCAAAACCCCGACAATCAGATGGTTGCCACAATTGTTGAAGAGGATGTCGCGTTTGGCGCGGAAAACCTTGGCATAGCGCCCGATGAGATCCGAAGGCTTGTGGATGAGAGTTTAAAGATCGTTGATATGTACGAATTTAAGGACAAGAAGCCGCATCAGCTTTCGGGCGGGCAGAAGCAGCGCATCGCGATTGCGAGTGTGTTGGCCATGCGTCCCAAGTGCATCATCTTTGATGAATCAACGGCCATGCTCGATCCGCAGGGACGCAGCGAAGTCATGCAGGCCATGACCAACCTCAACAAAAACGAGGGTGTTACGATCATCCTTATCACTCATTATATGGAAGAAATCGTGGGTGCCGACAGAATCGTGATCATGGAAAACGGACAGGTAGTGATGGAAGGCGACCCCCGGTCGATCTTCAAGCGCTCGGACGAACTCAAAAAACTCCGTCTTAACGTTCCGGAAATCGTGGAAATAGCAGAAGGTCTTCGAATCGGCGGCCTGGATATCAGCACAGGCGTGCTCACAGCCGAAGAATTGGTGGAAGAATTATGTCGATTGAAGTAAGAAACCTATATCATACGTATGCACAGGGCACGGTGTTTTCCTTTGACGCTTTAAAGGATGTTTCTTTTGATGTGGGCGCCCATGATTTCATCGGGATCATCGGACATACGGGAAGCGGCAAATCAACGCTCATTCAGCACATCAACCGGCTGCTGCTGCCCACCAAAGGCACCATTGTAGTCAACGGCAAGGATATAACGTCCAAGGATCTGCCGATGAAAGAGATCTGCAAACGCGTAGGAATCGTATTTCAATATCCCGAACAGCAGCTATTTGAAGAAACGGTTTATAAGGACGTGGCTTTCGGTCCCAAGAATATCGGATTTTCGGAAGAAGAAATCGAAAAAAACGTCAAAGAAAGCATCGAGCTGGTCGGTCTTGATTACGAAGCCGTAAAAGATCAATCCCCGTTTGACCTTTCGGGCGGACAGAAGCGCAGA
The DNA here is from genome assembly GCA_036833715.1 of Eubacteriaceae bacterium. Classification (GTDB taxonomy): domain Bacteria; phylum Bacillota; class Clostridia; order Eubacteriales; family Anaerofustaceae; genus JBGMEA01. Next base: position 5,613 of record DAITPG010000099.1, read on the forward strand.
GTAGCCATCGCGGGCGTTCTTGCCATGAAGCCGAAAATACTTATTTTGGATGAGCCAGCCAGCGGACTTGATCCCATGGGCAGAGAAGAGATTTTAAAAAGCATTAAAAAGCTCAACGCCGAAGTCGGCATCTGCATCCTTCTTGTATCGCACAATATGGACGATGTGGCGGATTACGCCGACAAAGTGATGGTTTTCAACAAAGGCGAACTCGTGATGTACGACACGCCCGCCAAAGTATTTGCCGATTCCGCTTTCCTGGAAGGCATGAGCCTTTCGGTACCGCAGGGGAAAAAGGTCTTGGAAATGCTCAGGGATAAAGGCATGGATGTCGATACCGCTCCCTATACTTCAGCCGGCGCCATTGAGGAGATCTTATCAAAGTTTAAAGCAAAGGCGGATAAAGCATGATCAAAGATATTACCATCGGGCAATTTTATCCGACCAATTCCGTGATCCATCGGCTGGATCCCCGCACGAAGATCAACGCAACCTTTTTATATATTATTTTTTTGTTTATTATCAATAATCTGTGGGGTTATCTTGCAGCATTGGTGTTTTTGAGCATCGTTACGCTGCTGTCAAAAATACCGGTGAAATATCTGCTGCGCGGCTTAAAACCGTTGATATTCATTATCCTACTGACCGTTGTGCTCAATATGTTTTGGACACAGGGAAATGTAATCTGGCAGCTATGGATCTTTAAAATTACCGATACAGGCCTCACCAATGCGATTAACATGGGCTTCAGACTGATACTGCTCGTTACGGGAACCTCCATCATGACGCTTTCGACCTCCACCATCGCTTTGACGGACGGCATGGAAAGCCTGATGAAAAAGATACCGCTTGTCAAACGCGGCGCGCATGAATTAAGCATGATGATGAGTATTGCACTACGCTTTATTCCCACATTGACGGACGAGACCGACCGCATTATGAAAGCGCAGAAATCCCGCGGCGCGGATTTTGAGAGCGGCAATATAATCAGCAGGGCTAAAAGCTTGATCCCGATTTTGGTTCCGCTTTTTGTGAGCGCTTTCCAACGCGCCAACGAGCTTGCGATGGCTATGGAAGCCCGATGCTATCAGGGCGGCAACAACCGTACCCGCATGAAAGAGCTTAAATATGAAAAAATCGACGCCGTTGCGTATGTGTTGATCGTTCTTGCGATGGGCGCTTTGTTTGCCACAAGATATCTCGCTTTCAGCTGGTTTTGATCATGAGAAATATGGTCATTAAAATCGCATATGACGGCACCGATTTCTGCGGCTGGCAGGTTCAGCCGGAGGGAAAATCGATCTCGTCCGAGATCATAACCGCCATTCATAAGATCACAGGTCAGACCGTCAAGCTGTACGGTTCGGGCAGAACGGACGCAGGCGTGCATGCCTACGCGCAGACAGCAAACTTTTTTACGGAAAGCAAAATCCCAGCCGAAAAATTTCCGACAGCTCTCAATGCCTATCTGCCGCACTCCATTGTGGTTACGCAGGCTTTTGAGGCGGAAGCGTCCTTTAACGCCCGATTCAGCGCCGTGGGTAAAATCTACGAGTACAAGATACTCAATGATCTTTTTCCTTCTCCGTTTTGGGTCAACCGCGCATGGCAGATCAAATACGATCTTGACCTTCCCACAATGAAGGAAGCCTGCAGCGTGTTGGAAGGCGAGCATGATTTTAAAGCGTTTATGGCATCCGGCAGCTATGTGACGGATACGGTTCGCACGCTGTACAGCCTTGGAATCGAAAAAGAGGAAAATATCCTCACCATCACTGCCAAGGGAAACGGATTTTTATATAATATGGCACGGATCATCACCGGCACGCTTGTGCATGTGGGCTGCGGGAAATTAAGCATTGCCGATGTCAAAGCGATCCTCCATTCTTTGGACCGTACCAAAGGGGCAATAACGGCGCCCGCGCAGGGACTTTACCTCAAAGAAGTCTTATATTAGCGAAAATTCCCTATTTTGAACAAAAAAGGGTTGACATCACAGGTAGTTTTTTATAAAATATATTTTGGCTCATCTATTTTCGTTAGCCCCGGAATAAGTTGGCCGCTTGTAAAATATCGGAGGTTTTTATCATGTTAACAAAAACGACTTTAACGGCAAAACCCTCTCAAATCGAAAGAAAATGGTATGTGATCGATGCAGACGGCGTTGTTCTGGGAAGACTTGCCAGCGAAGTTGCATCTATACTGAAAGGCAAAAATAAGCCTTACTATACCCCCAACATCGATACGGGAGATTTTGTAATTATTATCAATGCCGAAAAAATCAGACTTACAGGCAACAAGCTGACGAAGAAATACTTTTTCAGACATTCCGGATATCCCGGCGGCCTCAAATCCACTCAATATAAAGATCTTGTGAAAAACAAACCCGAATTTGTGGTTGAAAAAGCAGTCAAAGGAATGCTTCCAAAATCCAAGCTGGGCGAAGCGCAAGGCAAAAAATTAAAGGTATACGCGGGAGCGCAGCACAATCATCAAGCTCAAAATCCCGAAGTATACACGCTGAAAGGTTAAGGAGGCAGGCAATGGCAGAACAATTCATGGCTACGGGCAGAAGAAAAAAAGCGGTAGCAAGAGTGATCATCAAAGAAGGCAGCGGTAAATTCACCGTAAACGGCAGAGACATTGACAACTATTTCTGCATGGATACGCTTATCCTTATCGCAAAGCAGCCTCTTACCTTAACGAATCTTGCCGATAAATACGATGTTCGCGTCAACGTATACGGCGGAGGCTCCACGGGTCAGGCGGGCGCGGTGCGCCACGGCT
>DAITPG010000100.1:0-8276 GCA_036833715.1 Eubacteriaceae bacterium
GCGCAAAAAGCAGGGTTGCGGGGAAGGTGATGGGCGTATACAATGCGCTTTGTCAGCTGGGATCGGTCGTTTATCCGGTATTGACCGGACTCATCCTTGACAAAACGGGCAGCTATTTTGCCGTACTGATGACGATCGGCTGCACATTTTTGATCGTGGGGCTTATCGGGCTGTTTGTGAAGGATACCTATGTGCATCAGCCAAAAGCGGCCGAACAGTAAAATTTTGCCGGTGCAGCCCTCTGCAAGGAGGGTTGAGAAATAAAATACATACGGAGGACTCAAATGTTTAAATCGAAAGAAGTTGAAGAACTCTATAACCTAAGGATGGACCGATATATGGCAGCCATCCGCATGCAGCCGACCGACCGTGTGCCGATTGCTTTCAATACCTGCTATTTTGCCGAACAATATTCGGGTTTCAACATTCAGGAGATCGTATATGACCCGGCAAAATGGTTTGAATGCGATGTGAAATTTATAACGGATTATCCCGAAGTAGATACGTTCAGGACCAATATCGCCTACGCGCCGACATGGGATGTGGCCGATTATAAGCTTTATCGCGTGCCGGGCAGAGAAATCAGTCCCACCTCGCTGCAGCAGTTTGTGGAAAGCGAATGGATGAAGGCCGACGAGTACCGCGAATTCATCGATGATCCGGTCGGTTACCGTTTCAATAAATATTTTCCGCGCATCCTAGGAGAATACGCGAAAGACCCGGCGCGTTCGCATATCGCTTTTTTGAAATCCGGCTTTTTGCAGGGGATCTTCGGCGGGATCATGGGACAGCGCTCGCTGCGTCTCAAAGAAGAATACGGCGTGGTTCCCACAACGATGGGCAGCCTGACCGCCCCGTTTGACATCCTATCCGATAACTACCGCGGACTGCACGGCATCATGCGCGACATGTTCCGCCAGAAGGACGAGATCAAGGAAGCGGTGCAAAAGATCATGGAGATCAACTGCGCCAACGCGGTAGCGGGGCTTGACCCCAACAAGCAGTTCCCCATCTTTATCGCCACGCACAAGCCGTGCTTTATGTCGCCGAAGCAATTCGATGAGTTTTATTGGCCGACCTTCTTTGAAGGCATGATGAAATTCATCAACGCAGGCTATAAATTCCGCGTATTTTTGGAAGGCAACTGGGGGCCGCATTGGGAACATCTCGCAGACTTTCCGAAAGGCTCGGTCATCTGGGATGTTGACAATGAAGCGGATATCTTTGACGCAAAGAAAAAGTTCGGCGACAAATCGTTTATCACGGGCGGTATCCCGACGGATATGTTTATCCTCGGATCACCCGATGAGATCAGGGAAAGAGTAAAACTTCTGTGCGAAACCATCGGAAAAGACGGAGGCTGGGGGCCGCAGGGCGGCGGCCATGTGCCCAACGACGCCAAGCCCGAAAATGTGCGCGCGCTGGTGGAAGCGATCAATGAATACGGCGTTTATGACAGCGCGAAGATGCCGAAGCATCAGGACAAATACGATCAGGACCTTAAACTGGATATCCCCTGGAAGGTGCCGGTCTATACGCCGTGGGAAACGTTCCGCGACGAGCACGGCTGGGACATTCAAGGCGATGAGGAAATGATCAAAACACACTGGGAAAGATTGGAACGGATGGCGTTCTCTTGGATCTTCTCAAGATAATTGTCTGTAAGAGGAATAAGGAGGTAAAGTATGTCAAAATTAGCGGAAGCAATGAAAGAGCTTGAGGAAGATCAGGTATATGCGATTGTGGATGAAGAAATAGCGGCGGGAGTATCACCCGTAACGATCGTGGAGGAATGCAACGAAGGACTTGTGGCTGTGGGTGAATTGTTTGGGGAAGGCACCTACTTTTTGACGGAGCTGATGTATTCGGTGGAGATCATGGAAGGGGTCATGGCGAAGATCCAGCCTTTAATGGCAGCCGCTGATGCGGGCGCTTCAAAGGGAAAAGTGTTGATCGGAACAGTGAAGGGGGATATCCACGATGTGGGAAAAAACATCGTCGTAAGTCTGCTTCGAAGCCATGGATTCGAAGTGATCGACCTGGGCATCGACGTATCGTCCGATAAATTTGTGCAGGCGGTCAAAGAACATCCGGACGCGAAGGTGCTCGGATTGAGCGCGCTGCTCAACACCACCTATCCCGAAATGAAAACGGTGGTGGAGGCGCTCTCCTCGGCGGGACTGCGCGAGAAGGTGAAGGTGATCATCGGCGGCACCATATGCTCGGAACAGGTGCGCGAGTTTACGGGAGCCGACGCGTTTGCCACACAGGCGATGAAGGGGATCAACTTCTGCAATGAGGTTTATGAGGGGAAGACGGTGTAATACATAGGTTGTGATTAAGGGATCGAAGCGTTTCGATCCCTTTTTTTAATGTTATATGATTTGACCCTGCTTGTTTTTTTTAGATATTAGTGATATTATGAATTTTAGATGAAAAATTAGATATAAAAGGGGCTTTGGAGGGCATGGGAAATTCATTTAAATGCCTCTATCAGCCTTTTGGGCTATTTTTTTTATAGTGAAACAGGGGTATTTTTATGAAAATATTGAGCTTAAATTTCAAACAATTCCGCAGACAGTATATATTTCTGCTGTCGTTTATCGCCCTTTTAATCGGCGGCATCTTTTTTACGATTCGCGGGATCGCATATTCAGCTTCATTGATGATGGTATTGATGGTGAGCCAAAAGCTGTCGATCGTTACTTTGATTTATTTTTGCTTTGTCGGATACGAATATCAAAGCTCGGCTGCAAGATTGAACTTTCAGGAAACGATCGATACCATTCAATCGGCAAGACCCCGTTTTTTTCTTCATCGATTATGGCTTTTGATCCTTTATGTTTGTATATTAACCATAGTTTTAATCGGCATAACCGCATTGTGCGGCGGGTCTTTACTTACCGCAGATTTTTTTGCCCATATCGTTCTCAATAACATACTCAATATTTTACTTGTCGGCATCCTGGGCGCTGTGTTGGGATCTCTGCTGGCACTGAATCGAGGACGAGTAAGTGCTTATATACTCATGTTGTTAAACTTTTTTATTGTCAGCCCATTTTTTGAAAATATATCTGCCTTATTATATCAAATTGCTGATATTAATATTTATCCCTATTGGGACTTCTTTCGCATTCTTCCGTTTGACTTGGATTGGATTTCGGATAGTTTCTATGGATTAGCGATCGAAGCATCCCGTTGGAATCTGATTTTGTTCTGGATCTCCCTGCTTCTTACAGTTTTCTTGATCAAAATCAATACCATGAAAAAAAGAGGTTTACAAACAATCAGTATTGTTATGATTTTTATATCTCTTATTAATCTGTATGGTTATGTTCAACCCGGCAGCATGATCCGATATGATTTAAGACCGGATGGAGCATCTTACGGAGATCATATCTATGAAAGGGACGGCGGGGCAGAAACGGATTCTTATGCGATCCCAGCGGATTTTTCCGTATTGTCGTATGATATGGATTTGACCGTCAAACGCCAGCTGAGCGCAGCCGTGAAAATGACGGTTGAGACGGTGCAGGGTAAAAGCAGTTATGAATTTACGCTATACCGCGGCTACAATATCACATCGGTCACCGATGATTCGGGTAAGCCGCTCAAATACACAAGAAGCGGCAACTATTTTACGGTCGATGAATCCTTTGACAAAGAATTGGCGACGATCAATATCGACTACAACGGAAGCGGCAATCGCTATTTCAGCAATTATCAAGGGATCGCATTATTAGGATATGTTCCGTATTATCCAAAACCGGGGCATTTGCAGATGTGGAACGATGAAGAAAATAAATTCGTTGTAAATACAGATTGTGAAGTCTCAAATTATACGATAACGATCGATAGTTCAAGGAAAGTATATTCAAACTTATCCGGTAATGACAACTATTTCAGCGGGCAAACAACAGGAGCAACTCTTGTTTCAGGTTTAATCAAACCTGTTACAATTTCAAATGTTGATTTAATCGCGCCAGCAACCGATAAGATCAATGAAGCACAATTGAAACAATTTGAAGATACTTGGAGTGGAATTGTGGATATTCTTGATCTTGGTGAGTCTTATTCGATAGAGAACAAACCGATCATATTTACACCTTCTGTCACAACACGTGCATCCGGTGCGGATTTTGAAGGTTGTGTTATCATGGATAATCATGTATTAGCATCATCCTACTTCGCAGGTGAAAATATCTATGCTTTAATAAATGCTATGATCCCATATCATAATTATAAAATAGCATTAAAACAATTTTTGTCCGACTATTTATCGGATTCTAAAAGCTTTATAGAATTTTATGAATCTTATCTTCCGGATTATGATATATTAAAATCTCATGTTTATCATAGGTTAAATGAAATTAATAGTGAAAAAGATTATATTAAATATACGCAGTCCAAAAGTGCTATGGGCAGCTTAATGGTCTTTAAAATGGAAGCTTTAGGCGAAGAATATGTTGTTAAAAAAATCTATGATTATTTAATGGATGGAACAACTACCGTTGATGAAGTTGATTTTCTTTATTACTTACAATAGGAGGGTTTTATGATACAGATAAATGAACTTAGCAAAAAATTCCGAAATAAGACCGCACTAAATAACATCGAGCTTACATTTGAAAATGGCATGTACGGTCTTCTGGGCCCGAACGGAGCAGGAAAAACTACGCTGATGCGTACGATGCTGGGGCTTTATAAAATTCAAAAGGGCGACATTTTATTTGACGGAAAAAGCATAAAAAAGGATGATTCTTTTATGCGTCACATTGGATATCTCCCTCAAAAATTCGGTCTATTTAAAGAATTGACCGTTTATGAAATGATGGAATACATCGCAACGCTCAAGACACTAACAAAAGATGAGCAGCGCGCACAGATCGAAGCCTGCGTCGAAATGGTCAACCTGACGGACCGTTTGAACGATCAAATCGAAGCGCTTTCGGGCGGCATGCTTCGAAGGCTCGGTATTGCCCAGGCAATGCTGGGTAACGCAAAAGTCCTCATTGTCGATGAACCGACCGCCGGGCTTGATCCTGAGGAACGTATCCGTTTTAAGAATCTTCTTGCAACTCTCAAAAAAGATCGTATTATCATTATATCCACCCATATCGTGGAGGATGTGGAAGCTCTCTGCGATCATATCATCATTATTGATCAAGGCAAACTCGCGGGCTCGGGCGATAGTGAAGAGATCCGTCAAATCGCCAAAGATAAGGTTTATCATGTTAATCCCGAAAAAGAAAATGAACTGACCGGAGATTATTTTGTCGAAAAAAGATATCATGTCGAAAATCAGGATATGCTTCGTGTTTTATCAAAGGAAACGCAGCCCGGCGAACTTGTTTCTCCCACGATCGAAGACGGATACATGTGCAGAGTGAAGGGGATCGCATAATGCGGATACGTTTGCTTTATCTTTCTTTGAGAAACAGCAAGCTGGTTTATTGGATACCGGTTTTGATCCTATTTGTCTTTGTTCCGATTATGATCTATTTAAATGTAAAAGCCTTCGGGATCAACGAGACAAGACCTTATGAAGCCATACAAACATTAGTGCCCGTTGCTTCGACATGGTGGCTATTTTTAAGCTTTAAAGAATATATCGACGGAAACGGAATCGAGCTGCTGTATGCTTATCTCCCGAAGCGAAAATCAAAATTGCAGGATGTGCTGCTTTTATCGGTATGGTATCTTCTTCATGCGGCCATCCTTCATATCGGGCTTGGTTTTTGGTTCGGCAATATGCTTTGGGAGTTTATTCGCTGCGCAATCCAATGTTACTTTTTTATTCTGCTTTATTACATGCTGATGTATCTGCTTAAATCAACATCCATATCTTACATGGCCGTGATGGTTTATTATTTTATGAGCAAATTTTTTGCCCGGCATACGATTTTTGAAACCATCAATATTTTTTCCGAAGAGCCTGCATATCCTTATCAGCTTACGCATACCTATTTGATATTTTTTATTGTTGCCGTATTGTTCGGAATTATCGGCTATCTGATGAACCGTCAATACTATCGATTGTTCAAGGGATAAAAATTTGAATAATTTAAAATAAAAACTGATGAAAGATCTTTTGATCTTTCATCAGTTTTGTTGTTACATCAAATAAATTATTGCCGCACTACCATGCTCCCCAGCGAGAAGCCGTCATGCTGCGCGGAGATGATGCCGTGGCGGCCGGCGCGCGAGAAGATGCCCGCGAATTTGCCGTTATACATGTAAAGGCCCGTGATATTGCCCAGCTCCACATCAATAAGCTGATTGTTCTTATCGAAATAGCAGTTTTCCGTAACGTACGGCTGAACGAATTCCTGCAACAGATAGTCGTTTGCGATGCCGATCTGAAGCGCCTGCAGCCATTCGCGGTCGGTAAGGTCGACGCCCGCATAGACATTTTTGGAAGCGTACATATCCGAAGGCTTGATGATCCATTTGTCCTTGTGATGCAGCACCTCGTTATAATCATAATTGCCGCTGCTGAGCGTGGTGGTAAACGGGGTGTGCTTTTTTACGAAATCGATCTCTTCGTCCGTCAGCAGCTTATAGGTCGCTTCGTCGTTGAGGATCGCAAACAAGATCTTTACATGGGCAACCTGCGTGCGGAAATGGCCGATGACAGCGGTTTTGGTGTCCATTGCTCCGTTTATAAACTGCGGGCAGGAATCCTTTTTCGCGATCAGCTCGCCCGTCACCGCGCGGCGGTAGATCGCATCGATCCGTTTGCCGTTATAATAAAAATATCGGTCTTCTTCTTTATATTCAAGCTTTCGGATATCCGCGGTAATGGCTGGATATCCGCGTTTTTCAAAGGCTTTTCTGAAGGTTTCAAACTCATTTGAAATGCCGCTTTCCAAAAAATCGACAATGGCGATGAGCGGTTTATCCGTTTTGTTTTTATCGGAGAAATAAATTTTTAAAAACTCATCCACCCAGCTGTCATATAATTCGAAAGCCGACACATCCAGGCTTTTGGAGAATTTATAAAAAGCGTAGGTCGACATCAATCCGCGGACGATATCCGTTTCTTCGGCCATGCCGCTTGAGCCGTCGGTATTGAATTCACAGAATTTAAACGAACCGTCGTCCTCGTTATAAAACAAGTCGATGCGCGCGATGGGCAGCAGCGTATCATAACCGCAGGGGGATAGGATCAGCTTTTCGATCAAAGGATCCAGCTTAAACAGGCGGCGGTATTCCGCGTTGTCAAGGTAATGGCGTATGACTTTATTGAGAATCCCGTTCATAGTTTCTACTACGCGTTCAAAATGCTCGGCGATTTCGCCCGTGAACAGCTTGGGCACATTTAAAAATTCAACAGGCATGGTGTCAAATTGGTCGGCTTCAAACTTAAGCTCTTCTTTAAATTTTAAAATATCCTTTAAAGTCTGTTCGTCATAATCATGAATGATCTTTATGTATTTTTTATTCAGTTCGCTGGTTTTCATGTCAAAAACTCCTTAGAAATAAACGTCTGTTCGGCTTATGTTCTGTAAGACGAACGTGAGTGATTAAATATATTTGCGGCATCGCCGAAATATGCGAAATAATCATGTAAATTGAATTATAACACATATTTATCAATATTCAAATGCTCTTACGCTTATTATTGGGGAAATGAAACGCAAAAATCGGGTCGGTTTCAAAAACCTTGCAGCGAAGACGCATCAGTTCCGCTAATGGATCCAGATAAGTGCGTTCTTCCGGCAGCGCTTCTTGCGCCATTCGAACTAGATCGGCGCAGTGGTCGTAAATATTTTTGCCGAACAGAACCGCTTCCGGTCCTTTTTGTATCAACAGCTGCTTTAAAGCATTCTCCGCAGCGTCATCAAAACCGTCATAAAGACGCAAAACGGCATCCAAGTTTTGCTCATTGTAAAAAATACCTTTGATAAGCGCCGCGTATGCGAGCATATAATTTTGCGGCATGGAATCCGCCATGCGTATTTCTATATAGGTTTTTGCGCGCACATCGGGAAAAAACATCCCGAGCGCGTATTCGATCTCGTCATTTTCCATGAATTTATCAGAGAATATTTCGCTGAGGGTTTGATCGGCGGTATAGGTCAGTTCGCCGTTTTTTAGCGTCATCAGAGCGGGTCGGCTGTAAATATATTCGGCATAATTATGATAACCGAAGTAGGGATCGGTGAGAGCATTTGCCGCTATGCCGCAGCGGACGGGATCGACTTCATTCTATATCTGCGTACGGATCATGGTCTGCGAATTCGGATTGCCCTCAAAAACGGGCACGTTGTCGG
>DAITPG010000101.1:0-8229 GCA_036833715.1 Eubacteriaceae bacterium
CCTTAATGCGTTGCAGATGAAATGGATACCCCTGCTCAGCGTGCCCTTTTTTGCCGGATTTCCGGGCTTTGCCTCCAAAAGGTTTTGCGTTATTGAAGCCGAAAACAAGCTGCAAGGGCTTTACGAATGGGAAAACCAAAAAGCGGTCGAAGAATATGTGCATGGATATCCAATGCGCTTTATGATAAAAAACGCGCTAACGGACAGTGTCCGCTATGAGATCAGCCAAACCCCCTTTGATGCGCAGACACAGATAAAAAACGAAGCCGAAAGGATCGCGTTATGAAAATCGTTCTCGTTTATATCTCTCCCAATCCCACCACGCAAAAAATAGCGCGGCTGATTGAGGAGCATTTAACAAAGCTCGGTCATGAGGCGATTTTACTCAATATCGGCCGCGGGCAAAACCGCCGCCTTGAAGACATGGAATTCACTCCGTTTTCCGATGCGGATATTCTCGGGATCGGCTGCCCCGTTTACCACATGACGCTTATCGAGCCGATGGAGAAATTTATGCGCTTTGCCCTGCCGAAAATATCGGAAATCAAAGCGGGCATCGCCGCCTTCGCATTTTTTACTTACTCAGGAATCACCACCGGCAAGGCGCTTCAAAACGCATCGGCCTTGCTGCGATCCGCCGGCATCCCTTTCATCGGCGCCGCCAAAATCGCAGCGCCCCATTTTTACCAGACGGATTATTTTCCGAATCAAAACGCAGCTGCCACCGTCAGCGAATTCTGCGAGGGAATGCATAGTAAAAACTTTAGTCCTATGGATACTGAAAAAGCTGATCGAGTCGCGAAAGACAGAAAAACCGTCATTAATATCCTTTATCCTTTTGCGCATTTCATCGGAAAGCTGCGGCAGCAGAATTTTTCGATTTCATCCGAAGCCTGCATTGCCTGCGGCAAATGCGCGGCGGAATGTCCGACAGAAGCGATCATGATGAAACCGCATGCCTCCAGAGATCCGAAGGCATGCGTTTACTGCTATCATTGCGGCACAGTTTGTCCGGTGCATGCGGTCGGCTGCGATCCGGAAGAAATTAAACGGGCGGTAAAGCTCAACAAAAAAATTGTCGGCACCGAGGATCCAACCAACGCGGTTTATCTATAAAGTAAATAGACCCACGAACGCAAAAGAAAGCCTTGCGGCCATAACCGAAGACTTTCTTTTCGTATCACGGTATATGATCACAAAAGCCGGATTCAATCAGATCTTCAACGAAACCGGAGAGGCGAACGCGCCGTAAATTTTTGTGTTTCCCACTAAGCGGTACGCCACTACCTTATAATAATAGGTTTTTCCCGCGGAAAGGCTGCCGTTGGTGTAAGAAACGCCGGATACCGTCGCAACGCGAGAATACGTGCCCGAAGCGGATTGCGCACGGTAGATGTCATATCCCGTAGCTCCGCTTACCGCCTTCCAACTGAGCTTGATGCTTTTGGAGGAAGCTTTTTCGGCCTTGACGGAAGCAGGCGTCGCCGGTATGGGCTTTACGGATTTTACGGGGGAATATGCGCCGTATACATTAACGGAATTAACTGTACGGTAGGCGCGCACTTTATAGTAATAGACGGAGCCTGTCGTAAGGCCGGAGTTTGTGTAGCTTGTTGCTGTAATTGAGGTTACTTTCGCAAAACCGGACGCGCTGTTGGTCGATCGGTATAATTCATAACCCGTTGCGCCAGCCACCGCATTCCACTTAACGGTTGCGCTGTTATAGCCGCCGGAGGTAGCCGAGGAAATAGCCGGAGCGGAAAGCGCAGGCTTAGCCGATTTCACGGCGGAGTAAGCACTGTATACATTGACGGAATTTACCGTGCGGTAGGCGCGCACTTTAAAGTAGTAGGTTGAGCCTGTCGTAAGGCCGGAGTTTGTGTAGTTTGTTGCTGTGGTTGAGGTCACTTTCGCAAAACCGGCGGCACTGTTGGTCGATCGGTACAGTTCATATCCCGTTGCGCCAGCCACCGCATTCCACTTAACGGTTGCGCTGTTATAGCTGCTTGAAGTTGCCGAGGAAATAGCCGGAGCGGAAAGAGCAGGCTTAGCCGATTTCACGGCGGAGTAAGCGCTGTAGATATTGCCGCCCGCAGTCGAAAGGTAAGCGCTCACTTTGTAGTAATAAGTCTTGTCCGTCACAAGGCCTGTGTTCGTGTAATTCGTCGATCGTGTCACGGTTATTTTAACAAAACCGCTCGTGCTGCTTTCGGAACGGTAAAGCACATACCCCGTTGCGCCCTCCACCGCATTCCACTTGACGGCTGCGCTGTTATACCCTGCTGAAGCCGCGCTGAAATTTTGCGGTACGCCGAGCGTAAACACCTCTGCGGTGTAGCCATGCCAAGAATCACCGAATCCGCTTGCTCCGCTCAGATATTTAACCTTAAAATCGGACGCGCAATAGCTAAACACATAATCTTTGATGGTGGGAGCGTCGCCCAAAAACAAAGCGTAATGAAGATTATCAGAAAACGCAAATGCCCAGTCATCGATTTCGGTCACTGTACCGGGTATCACTATGCTATTGATTCCGCAGCTTCCGAAAGCACCGTTTCCGATCTTCGTTACGCCGTTGGGCAGTGTGATTGCCGTTAAATTTTCACAGCCGTAAAATCCTGATTCCCCTATTTCGGTCACAGTGGAGGGTACCGTAAAAGTCCCTGATTTCCCTTCGGGGCAGTCGATCAAAACGGTTTTATTTTTATTGAACACTACGCCGTCCACCGAAGAATAAGCGGCATTGCCTGAAGCGATATTAATGGCCGTTAAGTTATAGCAGTTCGAAAAAGCTCCCCCGCCGATGGATGTGACATACGCGGGAATCGATACGCTTTTCAGGCCGTAGCAATTTCTGAATGCCCATTGGCCTATTTCGGTTAGATTTGCCGGGAAAGAAATGCTTGCAAGTTTTGCGCAGGATTCGAAAGCGCTTTCTCCGATCACGGTCACGGTGGCCGGTATCGTTATGCTGTTGAGGTTGGAACAGCCGGAGAATGTAGAATTGGCGATATTGGTTATGCCCGAAGGCAGGCTCACGGTCCTTAAATTGATGCAGTCATAAAACGCCGCTACTCCGACTTCTTTCACCCCCGCGGGGATCGTTACACTTTGAAGGCTTCTGCAGCCCTCAAATGCGCATTTTCCGATCGTAGTTACTCCAGCGGGGATTGTCACGCTCGTAATGTTTATGCCGTCATAAAACGCATAATCACCGATTGCCGTCACCGTATACCCGCCCAGCTTGGACGGGATCGTCAATGCGCCGCCAGTGCCGGTGTAGTCGGTGATTGTCGCCTTGGAAGAAGTCACCGTGTACACGTACCCGTTGCTGGACAGGGCCGAAACTTTGGTTTGGGCAAAGCAAAACAACAGCGCCATTGCCATTAATACTGAAGCACATTTTTTCATTTTCGTCCTACTCCTTTAAATTACTCAAAGCCGCATTCCGATGATGTCAGATTTTACCATATTTACGCTCATTATAGCACTGAGCCCACATAATGACAAGGGTTATTTTTTAATTTTAACAATGCATTCATGATCTAATAATATAAAAATGACAACTAAAAACATAAAAATACTATTTAATGAAACCAATATTACACTTATTGAGTCAATGATGTTATACTGTTTGTATAGGCTATGTTTGGGGGGCTATGCGATGCATTGTATCCAAAAAAGAATGACCGTTTTACTCTTTTTATTATCTGTGCTTTTCTTGTTTACTTCCTGCTCTTCAAAAAATCAAGTTTTTTATGAGCGACTGGAGGCAATCAACCAATCGCGTGCCAACGGAGCGCAGCATCAGCAAAATATCAACATCAGCGATTACACGCCGGAGATGAATTATACCGAGATCGGATTTACTATCTAAGAATTAGACAGTTTGATAGATAATAACACGCAAGGCATCAAAAGTAATTCGTTGACCTATGAACAAACCCTGCAGGATGTCGAGCTTTTGTTTCGGCTGATAAAAAATTGTTATGGCGCCTATTATTACTTTGGAGAGACGACATCTTTGAGAAGGCAAAAGGCCGCGTGCTGTCGGATTGCAAAAACGCCGCAGACAGCCTGAATGTTGGCGTTTTACAGGAATCTTTGAATAATCAGTTAGGCTTTATCAATGACGGGCATTTTAAGATCGAAAATCAGGCTGTTTGCAGTAAGCAGGTTTATTATTTTTCTGATGCAAATGATTATCTCCGAGATGAACAAGGCTTTTATAGAAAACTAAACGGAGAAAAGAAGTACGTAATTTCCGTAAACGGCAACAAGACGGCAGAGGATTGGATGCAATGTTCGGTTAATGGCAACGGAGCATTGATTTATCGGCTGGGTATCTTATCCGAAGAAGTGATCGATGAGGCAAAGATCATTTATCAAAACGGTTCGGAAACGATAAAGCTTTCGGCATATGAATCGAAATTTCAAAATCTAAAACCTGCTTCCTTGTACTCGTTATAGACTGTCGGTTCGATTCCCGTTGTTTCGATACGTACTTTCATGGATGATAAAATCAGTTCACAGTTTAACGAAACAGCATCTGCAATCGAAAACAGCAAAATCTCAATTTTGGATTTAAGGGGAAATTCCGGCGGTTATCGTGAAAATCTCACGGCTTGGATCAACCTATATGATCCGGCATTGAAAGAATACGTTTATGGTCATCATTCAGCGATACGATATACGCGAGCTTCCAATTATTTGAGCTTTCAATATTTCAAGGCCGATTCCTTAGATGAAGACGCGAAAAAATCTTTAGATAGTTTTAAATATGGCAAAAACGAATGGGAAACCGCCAATTCGGGAAATTTTGAGATATCCGACAGTGAAAACATCTTATTTGTCTTAATGGATAATCAGACTTTTTCCGCCGGTGAAATATTCATCGCTGCTTTGCGCAACAAAAAAAATGTTGTTTTCGTCGGAACCAATACATTTGGCGGAATACTCGGCGATAATGGAATTAAAGCGGTATTGCCCAACTCCAAAACCCATGTTAAATTTGGAATTGCCATGAGATTCTATTATGATGAAACCGTTTTTTCTGAGGGAACGGGTTTTGTCCCCGATATTTGGGTTACCTCGGATGCTTTGGAACAAACCTTGAATTTAATCAAATATTACAACCTCAAATAATCAACAGGGTATGGTAACCGATTGATATAATGCAAAAATCTTTTACATAAAAAAGAACGCCTTGCCGCTCTCTGCTCAAAATTATTCGGGAGAGATAGACATCGGCTTTCTTTTATGTCAGCTTAACGTACAAACTAAACATCGAAGCATTTGGCCCAAATCCGTTCCGCATTCAACTTCACTCTGCCCCGCTTTCTTATCAGCCGCGCAGCATCATCCGGAATCACACCGGAGTTTATGCCAAAATCAGATTGGAGCATCAGTTCCTTCTTCTTCCGTACGCATCGAATGTCCGCTTCAGCGCCCGCTGAGTCGGAAAGATCGTGCCGATCAAAACAGCCATCTGTACCCCGACGACGATAAGACTTCCGTAAGCGACCGTATCTTCCGCCTTTCCCGCAAAAAACAGCATCGCGATCACCGTTAGCGGAAGCGTAACCGCGCCCGCAATCAGCCAGACCCTTCCGAAATGGCGATGAGCGAAATCCCAGGTGTCTTTGTTTTTCATCGACTGCTCGGTTCGAAAGCCGTAGATGCCGTTGACCCGCTGCGGAGGTTTTTTTAAAAATACGATGCCGAAAATCAGCATAACGAGCGGCATTAAGATCGCGATGATAAACAAAAAAATAAATAAACCCAAAGCAAAACCTCTTTTCGATTGATTTTCTTCTATCTTATCATGAAAGCAGGGCAATGTTCTAAAATACGCATCCGCGCCGCACCAAATGTTCGTTTATGAATACTATATAGCGACATTTTTGTTGAAAGGAGTACCCTATGCGCAATCATTACACCTGCCCCGAAGAAAATACGGTGGAAGAAAAAAGAGCAAACGATGTCGTTTTCAAGCACGAAAAAGACGGACTTTCCATTTATATAACCATTTACAACACCAACAACAATGCCAATGAAGACAGTCAGGCCGGCTTGCAGCAAGCTGCCGAAACCGGCGGACAGATTTCGGGCCACAAGGGCCAGAATGCCGACGAAGGCGGACAGATCGCGGGCAACTGCGGACAAAACGCCAATCAGGACAGCGAAGTGGCTTCGGCCGCATGCGCTCGGCTTGAAGTCGACGTTGAAACCGACATGGACGATGCAGCCGACGCTCCGGCGTGATCCGTTTCGGACACTCAATTTAGCTCAATTGATCAATATGACAGCTGCGTGAAAGCGGCTGTTTTGCTGCTCATTCAAGTCGGACGCATATCCGTACAGCGGTTTTTGGCTTTACGATTCAGACCGACGGGGAGCGGCGTTGATCCGAAGCAAAAGCGGACAAATATTCTTCGGCCGATACGACATCGGTGCCCATTTCTTTCAGCTTTTCGTTCCAATCCGCAATGACGCTTCCGGCGTTTTTGCTCCAGGTGCTGTGCGCATCGCTGATCAAAGTCACCCGCAGGCCGTTTTTGAGTCCGTCCGCGCAGGCCGCCTGCACGCAGCCGTTGCTCACCAGTCCGCAAACCGCGATATGGCCGATGGCTGAGCGTTGAACGAACGACAAAAACGCCTTTTCCTTAAAAACGCTGCTGTGCGTTTTATCGATTATGCAATCGGCGGCGGACGCAGAAAGACGCCCGTAGATCTGCCAATCGGGCGAATCAGCTTTTAAAAAGCTGCCGTTTGCATGCCGCGCGAAAACAACGGGCAGATTGGCGGCGCGGTACGCTTCGCACAGCGCGTTGATATTCGCGATAAGCGCATCTTTCTCGTAGACGTCCCGCTGTAAAAGAGCCGTCTGCATATCGATCACCAAAAGAGCGGTATTTTGCATATTACACCTCGAAATTTTAAACAATGATTCCTTTTATTTGTATCGTACATAGAACGGAGCCGCCTAAGGCAGCCCCTTTTTCAATTCCTAACGGAATACGGTTTATTTTACATCAGGCTGAACCTCGGTGCGCCGGGCACGGCTTCATCCAGCGCGGTTTTCTGCGGCTGTGCGGGCGCGGTGACGGGCAGCAGCAGATTGGACGGATACTGCGCGCTGCAGAACACGGTGATCTCGTTTTTGGGCGGCGCGATGGGCGTTTCCACATACAGGGACGAGATATCGCGCGTGGAATACAGCATGTCGCCGCTGGCGATTTTCAGCCAAAGCCTGCAGCCCTTTTTAAAGGTTTTAAAAATCGGCTGCATTTCCACTTCAAATTGATAGACGGTGCCGGGCCTTAAGTCCTCGGGCTTGTTGTACGGATGCCAAGGAAGGCCGGGCTGCGATCGGCTTTCGTCAACCTCTCTGTATTTCGCTTTCAGCGAGCCCCAGCTCCAGATATGTACTTCGGGCGGCGTAAACGCGTCGTTGATCTCCGGCTTGATCTCGGGCTGTCCCGTCACGGGATTCATCGGCACACCCTCGGGCACCATTTCTCCCATCTTTACAAAGAAGCACCAGTCGCTGGTGATCTCCTCCTGCGTGGACGCGTAGAAGGTGAAGCTTGCGGGGCCGTACAGAGTAAGATCCTCCGTCAAAGGCAGCGTGGCATAGGTGAGATAACGCGGACGGTCGGACGCTTTGCCTGCGAGCGCCGCGGCGTTGGCTCCGTAGGATGCCGTCAGATCGGCGTTGAGGCTGATATTATGGTAAACGTCGCTGCCTTCATTATCGGAAGGAGGTATTTCACTGATGAGTCCGCTCGCCATCGCTGGGTCGCTTTTAGCATGCAGATAGAATTTCTTCATTTCGGTGCGTTCGATCGGGTAAGCCTCTTCGTAGTGCCATTGTCCCGTGCCGTTGTCATAAAGGGCCACCTCGGGTTCTTGCATCAGACCCGTGTCGATACCCTTGAGCCAGTGGTCAAACCAGCGTCGGATCTGGTCGTTAAAGGCCGTCGTCTCAAAGATCCACGGCTGATAGTTTTCGTTGGTCCATGGTGTCAGCCACAGTTTTTTGGGCGCTTTGATTTCGGGGTACGAACGCAGCTGATAAATGGCGTGAAGGCGGTTGGGCGCCTGCACCAGATTGAGCACCGGTGTTTGTATCTGTCCCACGGTCTTAAAGGCGCTGCCGTGCTCATGCCAAAACGGGCCGTCCTCGTTGTTGGATAAAATCCCGCCCATGACGTTCATCGGTTCTTC
>DAITPG010000102.1:0-8150 GCA_036833715.1 Eubacteriaceae bacterium
TGACACGCCGATCGCACGTTTAGATTCGCGCACTCTATTGATGTGGTATTTGTTTTTCGGTCTGATTCCTTGGTTTCTGAATGATTTAATCCTTTTACTGGGTATGTTTTTGTTTGTTGCCGTTACAGCAAAACTTGCAAAAATCGCGCCGCTTGTCCTTTTTTTGTTTTGCTTAGGTGTTTTCTCGCAAACGGGATACCTTTTGATTGTGTCTTTATTTTTTGGAGGCAACCTAACGACCATTGCGCCGTTATTGATTTTGACTTTAAAAGTGACGGTGGTTTCACTGGCAGCTGTGACCGTATTTTCCGGTCTGGACCCCGATAAGCTTGCAACCGGATTGATGTTTTTTGGATGCCCCGATCAATTGTCATTCAGCATCGCTTTTTCGTACCGCATATTACCCATATTGACGCAAGAGTTTGAAAATATTCTTTTATCTTACCGTTTGCGCGGAGTTGCTCCCGACAAGAAGGGGATGATCGGGAAGATCAAATTCCTTATTTACCAAGTGAAAATCATCATCTTGTCATTTTATCCGCTTATGCTCAATACTGCCAAACGATCCCGTACTACGGTCGAAGCGTTGGAATTGAAAGGATACAGAAACGCCGCTATCAATCCTGAAATTAAAAGAATAAAATTCTCAATATTAAAAATTACAAAGCATGATGTGCTGTTTATTGGGATAACCGTATTTTACGTGTTAACCTTGATAGCCTTATCGGCATTGATCCATAGGAGTGTTTTATGAAAATAGACTTTCATACACATGGCAAGCTTACAAAAAAGTTACCATTTTCAAAAGAATATACCATGTTAATGTTTAAAGAAGCAAAAAAAGCCGGGCTTGACGCAATCTGCCTTACCGAGCATTTTAATACGGAGGGATATATTGATCTTTATCGTTTTTTAAAAAATAACTATCCGCTTTGCGGCGATGCATTTATTGCGGAAGGTCTACTCGTTTTCCCGGGATTGGAAGTAGATATTGCGGAAGGCGGGCATATACTGATAATCGGGGCAATCGATACGATACTTTATCAGCATAATTTACTTCGTTCTTATGGTGAAGAGGGAAGCTTTTTGCCGTTGAAAAATCTTTTGGATATGACTAAAGACTGTGCTTTAATTACCGGAGCCGCGCATCCGTTAAGAGAAGACAGCAATATACCGCTGATAGCGGCCGAAACACTCAAGCGTTTAACCTTTATAGATTTTAATGGCAAAGATTATATTTATCAGGGGGACGAAGGGAAGGACGCGCTTCTTTTTTTAAGCAAACAACTCGGTCTCCCGATTATCGCAGGGAGTGATACCCATTGCTTTTTACAATACGGCTGCGTTTATAATGAATTTCCGCACTGTGATACCATCCAAGCATTGATGAATTGTATAAATGAAAGAAGTTTTAATACAGTCGTGTCAGAACAAGCCGGTCACAATGTGTCTTCGGCAAGTATGTTAAAAAGCGCTCTTAAAAAAATCGATGTACTGGGCGGAGATTATTTAAGCATTCTTATGGACTGACTTAACAAAATTAAAAAAGCGATAGGATTCCGAATCTAAGTGCCGGCGTACTTATCCCTTATGTTTTGAAATTTTTATCTTGGAATTACAGCGGAATACTTTTCTTTCAGCTGATAAAGGTCAGCTAATTTTTGAACTGACTCATCTCCCAATAACTGAGCCGTCATAATCACCAAAGTATCAATGAGCGCTGTGACTGCTGTCATGGAATGATATTCCCGTAACTCCCCTCTGTAAACAAAAAGATTGATATCCGCGCGCTGCTCCTCATCGGAATAAAGCATATCAGTAAACAATATTGTTTCACAGCCTATAGTGCGGGCGTGCTTAAGGACAACTCGCGCCTCCGCCGGCATTCTATAAAACCCAAACAGGACGATTAAATCGTCTTTTTTTATTGAAATCATTTTCTCAAATAATTCCGATCCGCTCGAAGGCAACATAATCGCATTTTTTTGAAAGCGGTTTAATCGAAAGGCCAGGAGCTCAACCAAACCACTGGCGGCGCCTTTACCGAACAAATAGATATTTTGTTTTTCGGAAAAAACCTGCACCGCTTTATGTACGTCTTCTTCCGATAGATTTTCAACCGTGCGCGCAAGATAGTTTTCCTGACGTTTAAATAATTCGGTGATTGTATTTCCCTCACTCATAAGAAGAGTATGTTTTAGCTTAACTGCAGGAGTTGCCATATTTTCATGATCTATAATAGATGCTTTTAAATCTTTCAAGTCAGCGTAGCCTATATGACGCACAAATCGCGAAAAGGTAGCCGCACTTATATTTAATTCTTTTGATATTTTATCAATCGATAAATAGGGAATCATTGCTAAATGATTATAGATATAATTGACGATTTTTTCTTCGCTTTTTGTCAGAGCAACTCCTTCAAGGTTAAATCGAAAGTCACGCATGCCCATCCCTTTCTATGATTCGATTATTCGGGTAATCTATTAAATAGTATACTTTATGCAAGATACGAATTAAAGACATTTATGCTTTTTTATTGGTGCATCATATTTGAACTGCTATATTTTCTTTTATCACTCACAAATATCTGTACTCTTCCCAAACATTCCTTTAAAATAAAAAATATTAAGATGGAACATTTTTCGGCAGAAAGCCGTCTAAGATTTATAGGAGGAGCAATATGGATCTTTTTGAAGAAAGAATAGTTCAAGAATGTAAAAAAGGGAAAAAAGATGCTTTCAATGTGCTTATCAAAAATTACGCTGACAGGGTTTATAACATCGTCATCCCAATGATTCAAAACAAAGAAGATGCAAAAGACATATCTCAGGAAGTTTTTATAAAGATTTACAAAAACATTCATACCTTTCAGGGCAACAGCAGCATAGGAACATGGATCTATTCCATCGCTCTAAACACCTCCAGAGATTATCTGCGAAAGAAAAAAACACTTAGGGAAAGCCCGCTTAACGAAAATGATGCCGATATTTCCTCCGATCCGCAGACTATCATGGAAAAAACAGAAATGGGATTATTGCTTTCGGAAGCCATGGACCGGTTGCAGGACCCCGAAAAAGAAATTATTGTTCTGAAAGATATAATGGGCTTTTCTTATGAAGAAATCGGAAACATCCTTGAGATCAATCTCGGTACCGTAAAATCAAGGCTGAGCAGAGCGCGGTGTGCTTTGCGTGAAGGTTTAAAAACTAACAAGGAAGTAATATAGGAGGATAATATGTGCGAAGATAAATATATAGAATTGATCAGCCGATATTTGGATGACGATCTTGATGCAGATGAAAGCACGCAGTTAAAGCAGCATTTGGAAACCTGCGCCGAATGCATGAAGGCCTATGAAGACATGAAAAAAATCAAACAGGAGCTTCATCAAACACAAAAATCATCGTTAGAAGCGGAATGGTATTCACAAACTTCGAAAAAAATAAATAAAGAACGGTTTAAAAAAATCAATTACAAACGCGTTTTATCGTATGCCGCTGCGTTTATTGCGGTGATGATCATCGGTGGCACAATCTATAATCATTTATGGGTCGATAAATATCCTACCGAATCCATGGACAGCGATCGCGGAATTTCTACCCCCACTTCTCCGGAAAACAGCTACGGAGACGGACTCAAGGATGCCTCGCAAAGCACCGATACCGGCAGCGGTACTTCCGATGAATCAAGTTCGGATTCTTCCCTGTTTGATCCCGACAAGATCATCTACACGGCTAATATCAGCTTATACACAAGCAATTACAAGGATACCACTCAAAAGATCTCGGATTACGCAAAAAGCATCGGCGGGTTTGTCGAAAACTCATCCATAGCCATCAATGAAGATACGCGTTACGACTATACAAACTACGGCTATCTGCAAATAAGGGTTCCCAGCGGTAAATTTACGGAAGCGATCAATATGATCGGAACCTACGGAGAAGTACAAAGCGAAAACACCAACAGCTCTAATGTTACGCAGTCCTATCGCAATATCGAAAGCGAACTCGAAAGTCTGCGCATACAGGAAACCAAGCTGCTTGAATATTTATCCAAAGCCCAGCAGATGTCGGATATGCTTACGATCGAAAGCGAACTGAGCAGGGTCCGCACCGAAATCAATTACAGAGTAAGCATGCTTCAAAACTACGACACGGCAATCGATTACTCAACGATCACGATCTCGATGTATGAGCAGGATCTGCCGACAAGCAGCATCACCTCGCCGTTTGGAAGCTTCTTCAATGACATCAAAAAAGCGATCGTCACATCGATCAACTTGATATTGCAGATCATTTCGACCGCTATCATATGGATATTTAGGCTCCTGCCTTTTGCAGCCATTGCAGCCGTGATCTATTTTATCATTATTAAATTAAAGCGAAACGGCAAAAAAGCTTAAATTTATAATTCAATAAAAAAACCGCAAAGGATTGCGGTTTTTTTATTGGGCTTACAAAATGCTTTAATTTTTGTTTAAGTTTTTATCATCTTCAAGTAGAGTGGAACCAAAAGTGCACCATAAAAAAATCCTAAAATTCGATTAAAATTCAAGCTTCTTTTTTGCTACCAAAAGGTAGGAAAGCGGCACTCCGGTACTATCCAGATGAAGAAAATTCTCGCTCAGATCATAATCAAATTCTCTGAAATTGTACATATAAATATGATTGGAATAAAGTGCGGCAAATACCTTAGAAAAGGAATGAGAAAAACTGTAAAAGGTTTTAGAGTCATAGCCGTTCTCGGTCAGATATTTCATTCCGCTTACTTCCACCCAAGGATCAACTTTAAAATAAGAGTACAGGATTTTTTTAGGCTGCTCATCCTCATATCCATCTTCTCCCGGCGCTCCGAGCATGTTCGCAAAAGGATGCGTATCATTGATAAGAAGCACGCCTCCGTCCTTTAAACAGGCGGAAACCACCGCAAAAAATTCATTTAAATCTTTAAACCAGGTCAATGCGCCGATCGTGATCAATATAAAATCAAACCGGTCGTGATAACTGCGGTCGATTTTTAATATGTCCGTTGCAACAAAGGTGCACGGAAAGCGCAGCAGTTTTGCAGCTTCATTGGCGTTTGCCACCATATTCTCAGCGATATCAAAACCTATCCCTGATACGGCGCCCCTTTTCATCAGCGATAGCAGCTCGCGTCCGTTGTTGCAGCAAAATTGAGCAATATGTTTGTTTGTGAAATCTATCTTGTCTAGTTCTTCGATAACTTCAACTTGAAAAAATGGGCTTTCTTCCTCCTTGCATCTTCGATAGATATCCTGCGGCTCAAAACCGGTTCCGCGATGTTCAAACGCATCTTCCCAAGCAAGTTTATTAAGTTCACTATATTGCATACACAAATCCTCCCAAAATTATTATAGCTTGAAAATGTTTCGCCTACAAGTAAAGTTTAAGATTGTAATTTGCAAAATAGGATATGTTTTTTGATTTGTGCTATAATTTAAGTAAGGTAATCAATGCAAATTTCAATTATGAAAGGTAGGAATTTCATGGAAAAAACGATTACGGTAAAAGGCACGGGAAGCATCAGTGAAAAGTCCGATCTTATCCTTATAACCATCACGATCTTAACACACAGGCAGGACTACCGCCGAACAATCGAGCAAGCTGCTGCCGAACTTGAAGAAATACAGGCCGCTGTTACTGCATGCGGGCTGAAAAAGGAGCTTTTGAAAACAGAAAATTACAATATAAGTACTCAACAAAAGCAGATACAGAATAAGCAGGGTATGTACCAATGGGTTGAGGACGGCTATCTATGCAGCCATAATTTAAGTGTAGAAATCGATTTTGACACAGAGCTTTTGGGCGAATTACTGCAGAGCTTATCAAACTGCTCAGCTAAACCACACTTAAATATCACATTTTCGATCAAAGATAAAGAAAATGCCAAGTTAAAGCTGCTGGAAAATGCGGTTGTCAATGCTAAAGTAAAAGCGGAAATATTAACAAAATCAGCTCAAGTGAACTTGGGAGAAATCGTTCATATCGATTACAGCTGGGGAGAACTGTATTTGAATTCGCCTACTTCTTATAAAATCGAAGAGGATTTGCGTTCACTAGGAGCCGTGCCCGCAATGAACATCACTCCCCAGGACATTAAAGCGACGGAGCATGTCAGCATAACCTGGAAAATACTTTAAATTAAAGTATATACGTGAAATAAAATAATTATTTCTATGTTACTTTAACTTTACTTGAAGCAACATAAGCAGACTGACAATAAATGCAACAGATTTGTGCTATCTTTTTTAGCTTCACAAAAGGATATTCCATATTGGTGTCCCTAAAAAAGTGAGCCGGCATCACTGCGACAAAAAAAAGACCCCGTTAAGTTGAAGTTCAAGTTAAATCAAACCTTTGATTGAATTTTATATAATAAAAATCTTTGCGTTAAAGAATTTACATAAAGTTCATACTGACTTAAAATTAGACCGTTAAGCTTCAATTGAGTTGAAATGAAAAAACAAAACCGCGTTCATATTGACTCGCCCGCACAGGTCCATTATAATTGAATAAAAATGAATGGATGTTTAATAATGCAGGTTCAAAAGCCCGAAGTACGCAGCAATATATTGAATTCCGCCATGGACGAATTTTATGAATATGGATTTTCCGATGCTTCCATCCGCAGGATCGCGCAAAAAGCGGGAGTAACACCCGGAAACATCTATGCGTATTTTTCTTCAAAAAACGCTCTTTTTGATTCGCTGCTTGAACAAACGCTTCATAATATCAATCTGTTTGTCGGTGAATTTTCAAAAGGCAAAAACTGGGCCAAAATCGATCTGCGGCATATCGCGGAAGGCATCACCAAAATATTTCTGACCAATAAAAAGACCTTTATGATACTCATGAACGGAAGCAAAGGCACTCGGTACGAAAACATGAAGCAGGAACTTTTTTTAATGATCAAAAAAAGGATCCTCAATGAATACATGTCCGAATCATTTCCAAAAATGCGCGATACCTTTTCAGCGGAAGCTTTTTCTGTTTCCTTGATGGAAGGAATATTTTATTTGTTTAATCATTTTGACGGCAACGAAAAAAAACTGCTCCAGTCACTCAATCATTTTATGACGCTTATTTTCGGCGGCAGACTGTTGCAATTACAAGAGGTACAAGAGTGAAACCATTTGTTCAACTGATCGATGTTCACAAACATTATCAAATGGGTGAAGTAATCATCAAAGCGTCGGACGGCGTTAATTTTGAAATACAAAAAGGAGAGTTCGCTGTTATCGTGGGTGCCAGCGGCGCCGGTAAAACAACGGTTTTGAATATTTTGGGAGGCATGGACAGCTGTGACACCGGCAGCGTGATCGTTGACGATACGGATATCAGCAAATATTCGTCTAAACAACTGACCCAATACAGAAGAAGCGATATCGGCTTTGTATTTCAATTCTATAATCTGATGCAGAATTTAACAGCCAAAGAAAATGTGGAGCTCGCAACGCAGATAACCAAAAATTCGATCGACGCGGTTGAGGTTTTGCGGCAGGTGGGCCTGCAGGAACGTATCCACAATTTTCCAGCTCAGCTTTCCGGCGGGGAACAACAGCGGGTTGCCATCGCCAGAGCGCTGGCCAAACGTCCGAAGCTCCTTTTATGCGATGAGCCCACAGGCGCGCTGGATTATAATACGGAAAAACCATATTAAAGCTTTTGCAGGACATGAGCAGGCTCAATAACATGACGATCATCGTGATCACGCATAACCAAGCCATCACACCGATGGCCGACAGGGTGATCACCATGAAAAACAGCAGAGTATCTTCTATGGTCTTAAATCCTTCTCCGACTTCGATAGAAAAGATAGAGTGGTAATTCATGCGAAAATCATCGGCATTTGTAAAAGATATTTTCCGGGAAATATGGAAAACGCGCAGCAGATTTTTATCGATCTTTACCATTATCGCTCTTGGGACAGGATTTTTCGCTGGCGTAAAATCGACAAGCCCGGATATGAAAAATACGGCCCAGGCCTTTTACGAGCAAAGCAATTTAATGGATCTGCATTTGAAATCCACGATGGGTTTTAATGATAATGATATCAATGCGATAAGCGGATTAGAGGGTCTAAAAGATCTATCGGCGGGATATTCTGCCGATGCATTTGTTGCGCTGGAT
>DAITPG010000103.1:0-8119 GCA_036833715.1 Eubacteriaceae bacterium
CTTATAAGTTGTTCCGTTTGTAAGTCCGGTATGTGTATAAGTCAAAGTCGAACCGCTCAAAGTAGCTATCCTTGAATTTGTATTGGTCGAATCATTGTGCAGGTAAACACGGTATTCCGTCGCCGTAATCGCAGTCCACGTCAAGGTCACTTTGCGGTCTCCCGCAACTGCTGTCGTCAAGGGTGTTCCGATTCTGGGCGTTGCTGTCGCGTAAGTGGTATCATAGAAGGAACTCAAATTCGTTCCGTCATAACCGATGACCAAATACTTATAAGTTGTTCCGTTTGTAAGTCCGGTATGTGTATAAGTCAAAGTCGAACCGTTCAAAGTAGCTATCCTTGAATTTGTATTGGTCGAGTCATTATGCAGGTAAACACGGTATTCCGTCGCCGTAACCGCAGTCCACGTCAAGGTCACTTTGCTGTCTCCCGCAACCGCTGTTGTCAAGGGTGTTCCGATTCTGGGCGTTGCCGTCACATAAGTACTATCATAAAAGGGACTTACAGCATTTCCATCATATCCGATAACCAAATACTTATAAGTTGTTCCGTTTGTAAGTCCCGTATGTGTATAGGTAAATTCATTGGCAGGAATTGTTGCAATTCTGCTATTAGTATTTGTCAAATCATTGTGAAGATAAACACGGTATTCAATTGCCGTGTCAGCTTCTGTCCATGTTAATATTACTTCACTGTCACCCTCTGTCGCCGTTAAAATAGGTGTATCAAGCTGAGGCGTTGCCGACACATGATCGTCATAGGTATAATCGCTGTAATAGGATCCGTTCCATGCTCTCACCGCATACGTATAAGTAACACCGTTCGTTAATCCCGATTGCGTAAAAGAAGTGGCGGTTACGCCGTTTTCCAAAACATTATCCCCATGAATTTCATCATGCGTAATGATGCAATAACTGACAGCTCCCGCAACGTCATCCCAAGTAAGCGTAACGGAATGATTGCCGGCTATTGCAGTTACTTGCGGTTTTCCCAAAACATCTCTTAATATCGTATAATTTACATCTGTTGTTGAATTGACAGTTTGTCCTGTTTTTAAATGAAAAATCAGTAATGGATCAACAGAGTATTCTTCACGTGCAGAATCTGTAAAGGAAAACTCACCATAACTTGATGGAATAACACAGCAATCACAGTGTAGATGGAGTCCTTGCGATGATGAACCAGTATTTCCCATAATACCTATTACCGCTCCTTCACTTACATTCCCTGTAAAATTAGCTGTTGAAGCATCCATATGGATAAAACGCATGGCCAAATCATGGCCTTGTGAAAAATTATAAACTCTGGCTTTTTTGAAATATCCAATGACACTGTTATAACCACTTTCATAAATATTCATATTACACGGTGCTATAATTGACTGCCCTGCACCTAAATCAACACCGCGATGTTTATCAGGTGAAGAGCCAGTGAATGGACCGGTCACATCCACATAGTTTACAGGGAATCTTAAAATTGGATAACTCATTAAATTTTCTCCTTTAATTTTTAATTTCTTAGATTCGGGCTGCACTTTTTAAATCTTAACCCCCTTATTTTTTTGTATTGTGCATAAAAAAAGCACCTATCGATAAAATCGAAAGTGCTTTTCTTTACCCATAAACAATATATCACGGATCATCCCGACATACCATGACAGTGAGATAATTTTAATTCTTCACAACTACCCGTATCCCCAATTCCTCCAGCGAAGCGGTTTCCGCTTTGGACGGCGCCTTCGTCATCAGGCAGCCATGGTTTTGGGTTTTGGGAAACGCGATTACTTCACGGATGTTTTCGGAGCCCGTAAGCAGCATCATCAAGCGGTCAAAGCCGAAGGCCAGCCCGCCGTGCGGCGGCGTGCCGTAGCGAAGAGCCTCGAGCAGGAAGCCGAATTTATTCTGCGCGCTTTCATCGTCAAAGCCCATGATCGTAAAGATTTTTTTCTGAAGCTGCTGATTGTGGATTCGGATGCTGCCGCCGCCCAATTCGATGCCGTTGACCACAAGGTCGTACGCCTTAGCGTGAACGGCGCCCGGGTTGGTTTCCAAAAGCGGGATATCCTCGTCTTTGGGCGCGGTAAACGGATGGTGCATCGCGTAGAAGCGCCCGTCGGTCTCATCAAATTCAAACATCGGGAAGTCCGTTACCCAAAGGAACGCAAATCCGCCGGTCATTTCGACGTTGAGCTTTTTGGCAAGGTGCAGGCGAAGCTGTCCCAGTGAATCAAAAACGATCTTGTCCTTGTCCGCCACCGTAAAGATGATGTCGCCTTCCTCTGCGCCCATGGCGCGCAGGATCGCGTCAGTTTCGTCCGGCGTAAGGAACTTTGACACGGGGGATTTCACGCCCTCGTGCTCCACGATGAAGTAGGCAAGGCCTTTCGCTCCGTACGGACGCACAAATTCCACAAGCGCGTCCAGATCGCGGCGGCTCAGGGCGCTAGCGGCGCCCTTGGCGTTGATGGCGCGCACGCTGCCGATTTCCGCAGCCTTGGTATACACCTGAAATCCGCAGCCGCGCACGATTTCAGTGATGTCCGTCAGTTCCATTCCGAAACGCACATCGGGCTTGTCCGAGCCGAAACGGGCCATCGCTTCATTGAAGGTCATGATGGGGATGTCATCGATTTGATAGCCGATGATTTCCTTAAATACCGTGCGGATCAGGCGTTCATTGATGGCCATCACATCTTCGGGCTCAATAAAGGAAAGCTCCATGTCGATCTGGGTGAATTCGGGCTGTCTGTCCTGACGAAGGTCTTCGTCGCGGAAGCACTTCACGATCTGGTAATAGCGGTCAAAGCCCGAAACCATCAATATCTGTTTAAACAGCTGCGGAGACTGGGGCAGGCCAAAAAACATGCCCTGCTGCACACGGCTTGGCACCAAAAAGTCCCTTGCGCCTTCGGGCGTAGGCTTGGTTAAAAACGGCGTTTCAATTTCCAAAAAGCCTTCATCGTTTAAGAAATTGCGTACGACCTGCGCGGTTTTGTGGCGCAGAATGATTTTCTCCTGCATGGAGGGCTTTCTGAGGTCGAGATAACGATATTCCAGGCGGCTGAGTTCGCCCGCCTTGTCGTTGTCGTCCACGGCGATGGGCGGCGTCTGCGCGCTGTCCAAAATATTGATCTCCTCGCAGTAAAGCTCTATCTCGCCGGTCGCGATATTGGGATTAAAGTTTTCTTCCTCCCGCATAATGACCGTGCCACGCACCTGCAGCACATATTCGCTGCGAACCTTGTCTGCGGTCTCAAAAATCTCTTTTTGCTTTACGCTGTCGATCACCAGCTGCATGATACCCGTGCGGTCGCGCAGGTGAATGAAGATCACGCCGCCGAGATCGCGCCTTCTTTGCACCCAACCGCAGATGGTCACGTTTTCTCCCAGCTGTTCTTTGGTGATCTGAGCGCACATATGCGTTCTGTAATGTGTTTTCATTGCGTTCCCCTTATTGTTTTATGATTGCTTCTTCGATTTTGTCAAAAGCGACAGCGCACTGCTCTTTGGTCTGCATGTCGCGCAGCAGGCCCGCGCCGTTTTGGATTTCTTCTTCGCCGATCATCAGCACATAGCGCGCCTTGATCTTATCGGCGTATTTCATCTGCGCTTTCAGGCTTCTATCCATAGTATCCGTTTGTACGGAAAACCCGTTTTTTCGCAGCTTCGTGGTGTATTTAAAGGCAAGTTTTTGCGCTTCTTTTCCCAGCGGAGCGATATAGAGATCGGTGGTTTCTTCGTCGGTAAGCTTGATGCCCTGCGCTTCCAGCATTAAAATCAACCGCTCGATGCCCATGCCGAAGCCGATGCCGGGCGTATCCGCTCCGCCGAGCTCTTCCACAAGGCCGTTGTATCTTCCGCCGCCGCACACGGTCGACTGCGCGCCCAGATCGGTCGTCACAAATTCAAACGCCGTGTTGGTATAATAATCAAGACCGCGCACGATCTTGGGATCCACCGTATAAGCGATGTCGGCCGCGCTTAAACAGCTCTTGACGCTTTCGAAATGCTCTCTGCAACTCTCGCAGAGGTGGTCAAGCATCATGGGCACGCCCTCGATCTTCTTTTGGCACTGCTCGTTTTTGCAATCGATGATGCGCATGGGATTTTTATTGTAGCGGCCCTTGCAGTCGTCGCAAAGCCCTTCGAGCCTGTCCGCAAGAAAATCCTTGAGTTTTTCGTAATACGCGCTGCGGCAGTGCGGACACCCCACCGAGTTGATCGAAAGCGTCACGTTTGCAATGCCCAGACTTTTGATGAAGCCGTCCCCAAGCGCGATCACCTCGGCGTCCATCATCGGGGAATTTGATCCGATGGCCTCGATGCCAAACTGATGAAACTGGCGGTAGCGTCCCTTCTGCGGGTTTTCGCTGCGGAAGCAGCGCGTGATGTAAAACAGCTTCACCGGCTGCGGGCTGGATGCCATACCGTGCTCGTTATAGGCGCGTACGACCGGCGCGGTGCCCTCGGGCTTGAGTGTAAAACTTTCCTTGTCCCGATGCATAAACGTGTACATTTCCTTTTGCACGATATCCGTGGTGTCGCCCACGCCGCGCTCAAACAGCGCGGTAGATTCGAATTCCGGCGTGCGGATCTGCTTAAAGCCATACAGGCGGCAGATCTCCTTTGCGGCAGCTTCGATCTTTTCCCACAGCGGTATCTGCTCCGGCAATATATCGTTGGTTCCTTTCGGAGCGTAAATTTTTTGGTTCATAATGCCCCCATTTTCTGGTTTAAATATAAAAAAACTGACATTAAACATAATGTCAGGGACGAACAACTTTGTCCGCGGTGCCACCCTGCTTGGAAAGCCCCACTTTAAGGCCGTAACGCTGCCCTGCGCCGCGAGGTACTCTGTTCCCTTCGCAAAGCTCCGAGTGTTCTTCGCATAGCTCAATTGCCGCCCGCGCTTTCAGTCCGTGACGCCGGCTCCCTGCTGCCCGAAATTTATGCTACTCGCTCATCATCGCAATATATGTTGTATTATTATACCCAACCGTTTGCGCCGTGTCAATGCTAAAATTGTATAAACTATGCAAGTTCGGCGTTCTTGCGCGGCAATGAGAATCAAATATAGACTTTTGCTGATATAACCCTGTCCAGCCCCGCGTAATCCTTTAAAATTTCGACTTCGTTATAACCGTTGTATAAAAACAGAGTCTCCACCGCTTTTCCTTGATCGTATCCTATCTCCAAAAGGATGATGCCGTTATCCGTTAAATGCGCTTTTGACTGCTTTATAATCTTACGATAAAAATCCAGCCCGTCTTCTCCGCCCCAAAGCGCGGCATACGGTTCGTAATCCTTTACGTCCGTTTCCAGGGTTTGAATGTCGGTGGTCGAGATATACGGAGGGTTCGATACGATCAGATCGAACTTCACCCCGGATAGCGCTTCAAACAAGTCAGAGCGCAGAACGTTTACGCGGGACGCCAAACCGAGGTTATTTGCGTTCGCCTGCGTTACGGCAAGCGCGCCTTCCGAAAGATCGGATAACGTCACATCGGCATTGGGCGCGTAATGCGCGATCGAAAGCCCGATGCAGCCGCTGCCGCAGCACAGGTCGAGCGCCTTCGGGCATTTATCGGATAAACGGAGTATGCGGATCGCCTCCTCCGCCAGTATTTCCGTGTCGGGCCGAGGGATCAGCACACGCTCGTCCACGGCAAATGTCAGCGACATAAATTCCTTGTAACCGAGGATGTAGGCGGCAGGCAGATGCCGGACGCGTTTTTCAACGTAGGAAAAAAACAAATCGAAATCATAATCGGACAGCGCGTCCTCCGCGTGAACAAGCAGATACAGCTTGTCCTTTCCCAGCGCGTGCGCCAGCAGCAGCTGCGCTTCCGAGATCGGATTGGGAATATTGGCTGCTTTTAACGATTTGGACGCTGAGATCAGCGCTTCTTTGATGGTTGCCATATCATTTCCTTTTAAATATTCTTCGTTCGGTATACCATGCGACAAGCGCGATGCCGATCATCACGGCGGCAAACACGGCCCAGTCATAAGAAAAGCCGAAGGTAAAGCCGGACGGGTTAAAGCAGCTGACATCGGCTTTCAGCGCAAATGAGCTGATGCCGAAACCCAGCGCAAACGCAACGGCGGACTGAATCAGCTTGCCGATAAAAAAGGTCTTCATCGAAAGATCGGTGTCGCTCACAAACGAAGCCGATTGAAAGAATACGCACAAGCCGCCGAAGCCAACCGCAAAGGAGGACAAGCTCACGGAAAGGATCGTACGCGCCTCGGCCCAGCCGCTGAAGGCTTTGGTTCCGGCGGTCAATTCAAGGACGGAAATCACAATGGACGAAAACAGCGTTTTGGCATTGAACACTCCGCTGCCGATGGCCGAGGAATCAATGACCCGCGCCGATACAAACAGCTGAATGATTACGCTGAAAAAAATGATAAACGCGCCCACATTGATGATCGATCCGATGGAAACGGTAACGGCTTTGGTGAATGCCTCAGCGTAATGGATCTTTTCTTTGGGCAGCCGGCTTACAGGGGAATATACGGATGATCTACCCCCGGAATAAGCTCGAGAGTAAATAAATCCGACCGCAAAGGCCGAAACATAGTTGACGATGAGAAGTATGATTGCGATGGCTGCGTTTTGATAAAACAGCGCACCCACGGTGGATACCACAAAGATCGGCCCGCCGTTGGAGCACAGATTGAGCAGTACGGTCGCTTCCCGCCGGTCGATCTCTCCGGTTTTATACATCTCGCAGACGGTTTTGGTTCCCACTGGATAGCCGGAAAACAAACTGACAAGGTAACCGAACGCGCAGCCGCCCGACAGCCCGAACACCTTGCGCATTAAAGGCTCAAACATCGGCTGCATCCTGCGCATCAGCTTGCAATTGGCCATAAACGCGCTGATCACAAAAAAAGGAAACAGCGCCGGCAGCACATTTTGCAGCCAAAGGTTAAAACCGCTGAGCGCTGCAGCGGAAGCTTCCTTGGGTTTAACAAAGAAGAAAACGCTCATTGCAAGGATAAACAGATAGACGCTCCATGCGCCCAAGTCGAGGCTTCGTTTTTTTGTTTCCATGCTCTATCCTATGTCGGAGCCTGCCGTTTATGCCGACGGACAAGACGGATCGCGTTATTCCCCGCCCAGCATAACTGGCTTGCTTTGCATGTCCCTTGCGGGGGCGTCTTCAAACAGGCGGTAAAGATCATACGCCTTCGCTTCGGTCTGCGCGATGCGTCTGTCCTGCTGAGAAAACGTATGAAACACCTTGGATACATTGCTGACCAGGCGAAGGGCGGAGGTTTTTTTGACCGCCTTAAGTAGGCTTCTGCCGTTCTCATTGGCGGCAAGGATGCGCGCGTAGCCGGGCAGCGTATGCTTGTAAATGAGCATATCTTCTTTCGTGTAATTCATCAGCATATTCATCAAAATGCGCCGTATGCGGCTTTTGGTATATCGCTTGGATGCGGTTTTCTCGATAAACCATTCAACCCCGGTGTTTAACTCGCCCGCAGCCTGCTTAAAGCGGTTTTCGAGCCCCGTTTCCATGTCGCAGATGCGGGACAATTCATCGCCGCTTCGCAGCAGAATGGTCGCTTTGAGGATGTCTTTATATTGCTCTATATCATGGATAGCGTAGGATTCAATGAGTTTTTTGCTTTGATAGGCTTTTTTTGGCAGCGTATGAAAGATATTCGCAAGCTCGCCTTCCTTGATCTTTTTGCGGATGTTGGAAGCGGAGGTGATATCCTCTTCTATTTCCTTTGCGTGATGATGCGCGCCGCGGCGCAGCACGGGCACCGCAGTCAGGCGGCTTTGCAGGCGCTCGATCTGGCGCATGTATTCCAGCGCGAGAATGTTGTTTGGCTCCGATAAAAACCGCATATCCTCGCCCGTTAAGGCTTGCAGCGCATCCAGTCTGGCCACGGCGTAGGATATGCCTGCGTCCAGCTTTTGCTTGATGAATTCTTTAAAGCGGTCGGTTTCGTGATTGAGCAGCTCCACGGCGGGCAAAAAACGTTCCGCATCGTCGCTCTCGCATCCGAAGCAAAGGATATCCACACCCAACAGATCAGCCATGCCTACGCCGCCCGCGGAAAAGATCTCGGCGGTTTGTCCGCAGTACACATACGGCAGCT
>DAITPG010000104.1:0-8080 GCA_036833715.1 Eubacteriaceae bacterium
TGAAGCATGAGCCTATACCAACGCCTTAAAAACGTCCGCAGCGAAGAAGATGTTAAAGATATTTACATCAAAGCGCTGGGCTTAAAAAGCTACACCAAAGGGCTGATTGACATCCGCACCGATGAAATCTGGTTTGAAGCGAAAGACACCGGCAAGCATTCCAGTTACGCCATGTTCACGACGGTCAACAATTCGGCCTTGACGTTGTCATCGGCACTGTCCACGTGGTTGTTGTCGTGGCGATTTTGGCACGTGGACAAGTTCACGTTGGAAAACGGACAAGTCAGCGCCGAGCGGCTTGAAGCCGCTATCCGAAGCGATACCATTTTAATCAGCGTAATGATGGCTAACAACGTGGTCGGCACGGTGCTGCGCATCAAAGAATTAAGCGAAATCGCCCGCAAACACCGCGTTTTGTTTCATACCGACGCCGTTCAGGCTGTCGGTCATATCCCTGTCAATGTGCGCGAGCTAGGCGTCGATCTGCTTTCCCTCTCGGCGCATAAATTCCACGGCCCAAAAGGCGTCGGAGCTTTGTTTTCGAAAATCGGTGTTTTGTCGTCTTCGATGATAATGGGCGGCGGGCAGGAGCGCGGTTTGCGCTCGGGCACCGAAAACATCCCCGGCATCGTCGGCATGGCCGCGGCTCTTGAGGAAAGCGTAAAGAATCTGACGGACAACAGCGTGTATCTTACCCGTTTGCGTGACAGGCTGATTGAACAAATTCTTAATATCCCAGGCGTTTTTTTAACCGGTGACCCGATAAACCGTCTTCCGGGACATGCGTCTTTTACTGTCGAGGGCATCAAACACAGCGTCTATCTGGTCAATATGCTCAACGAAGTCGGTATTTGCGCCGGTTCGGGATCAGCCTGCTCCGCATCCTCCAAGGAAGCGTCCCATGTTCTTGAGGCGATCGGATTTACGGGCGATCTCAACAAAGCAGCGCTGCGTATCTCTCTGTCGGAGTATAACACCCAGCAAGAAGTTGAATTTGTTACGGCAAAGCTTGCCGAATTTATCAGTGTGCTCCGACGCAGATAGATATTCCGTGATTTATCAAGCCGGATTCGGTTAAGATTCGGAACGCTGCCGTTTTCATTCGGTGGAAGAAAAGCGTAGCCAAGAAGCTTGCGCCGCGCTTCTATTTGCTAGTCAACCGAGAAAATCATTTTCTCCGTCTCATGCCATTTTTTTCCGCAATCACAGCAAAGAGACAGAAAGGCTTTCATCGCGGGTGAAAGCCATTTCTTTTTGTGGTGGGCGATCTGTGTATAAAAGCGCTGCTGCGCTTCGGGCAATGCAATACGGATTAAGCCTTTGGCCGCTTCCTCTTCCACAGCGTAATACGGCAGGTAAGATACACCCAGTCCGCTCATAATGTACTTCTTTATGGCTTCCACGCTTGCGGTTTCCAATACGTTGACGGGCGCAAAGCCTTGGCTTCGCAGATAAAGCTCGTATTCCTGACGGTAGGTGCATTCCTTTTCGGTATAAAGCACCATCTGCGTCGGCTCCGGCAGCATATTTTCATTCGCATGACCGGCAGGCGCGGCAAGGCACATCTTCTCTTCCTTCAGCAGAAATACGCACAGGTTCGGGGAATCAAGCTCCGGCTGCAGCAGAAAGCTTAAATCCAGTTCTCCGCTGCATAAATGTTCCCGCAAATGCTCGCACGGGCTGTTGATCACCGATAATTCCACCTGAGGATATGCGGCTTTATACGCTTTGATGATGGGATATAAACGGTACATCATCAACGATTCCGGTGCGCCGATGCGTATGCTCCCCTGCGGCATTTCGTTTTCTTTTCCGATCTGCTCGATCTGCTCATATTGACGAAGCAAAGGCTCAGTTTCTTCAAGCAGTTTTGCGCCGAAAGCCGTGAGCCTCACATTTTTTCCGATTTTTTCAAAGATCGGTCTGCCGTAATACGCTTCGATGGATTGCACTTGAAAGGTAAGCGTTGACTGGGCGTACCCCATCGCATGCGCCGCCTTTGTAAAGCTGCCCAGCTGTGCGATTTTGGCAAAGGTTTTTAAATTGCGTATCTCCATTTGATCCTCCGTAGCTCCATTATAGCATTCTATCGAATTTATCGAAACAAATTTTCAAATACTTCAATTTTACAAATAATCAACAAAACGTTATAATGAAGAAAGTAAAGGAGGTTGGATGAATGACTAAAAAAATGAATGCGCTCACTTTAAGCGGTTTGATGATCGGCCCGATTTTAGGCTCGGGCATCCTGTTTCTTCCTCCCTTGGCCTATAAAACAATGGGGCTCAACGCCATCTATGCTTGGCTGATCATCATGGCGCTCGGCGCGCTGTTTGCCTATGTTTTTGCTCATATGGCCTCGCTTGCCTCCGACAACCGCGGCGTAAGCGCCATCGTGGGAACGGCACTGGGAGAAAAATTTGAAAACCTGTCAGCCAATTATCTTACCGCGGCGGTTTTGTTCGGTCCCGTAGCCGTCGCGATCACGGCTGCCGATTTTATTATTTCTTTATTTCCCGGCACATCCGGCCCTCTTCATTGGATTGCCGCTGTTTTGGTTTTGATTATAAGCGCACTCTTGATCTTATCCAAGGTTTCTTTTATGAGCAGACTCATGCTGATCTTATCCAGCATCATAGCCGCTTTACTGCTAGTCGGAGGCATGGCTACGCTTTTAAGCGCTGACCGAATGCTGCTGCCGGATGGTTTCCCTCAAAGCAGGGAGCTGGGCCAAGCCCTGCTGTTGACCTTTTGGGCCATCGTAGGCTGGGAAGTGCTGGGGAACTATGCCGAGGATATCGATGACAGTCGCCGCACCATGATGCGCGCCATGAGATTAAGCCTGTTCGTTATCGTTTTGGTTTACATTTCCTCCGCCCTTGCCGTGCAAAGCATAGGAGCCGTATCGATGGCGGAACTTCTGGTACCGATTTTCGGCCCACAATCCAACGCCGTTTTCGGTTCGCTCGCGGTCGGACTTTGCGTATGCACCATCGTCACCTTTATGGGCGCCGTCGCGCGTCAGCTAACCGTCCGCGCACAATCCGCAAACATTTGCAAACCCTTGCAAAAAAAACAAGCGGCAGCCGCCGCTCTGTTAATAATCAATCTGATTGTTTTTACCGCGTACGCCTTTGGACTGCTTACGCTTGAAAATATCATAGGGACCGCCAATACTCTTTTTATCGGCAACGCGTTTCTTGGCCTTATCGCGGGTTTGAAACTGATCAAAAGCATTTTCGTAAAAATCGGCATCTGTATCCTTCTGATCATGATGCTCGCCATACTTGCGTTCTCTCCGCTTTACGCCCTCCTGCTGTTTGCCGGAGTAAGCGTACTGAGCCTAGTGTGGAAAAAGCAAGCAAAAAAAATCGCAAACGAGATTTAATTTAAAATATCAGTCAGTACTTCCGCCGTCTCGCAAGAAACGGCTTTTTCTTTTTTTGCCAGCAAAAACACCGTCGTCATAATCAGCAGAAATCCAACTGCATCGATCCACTGAAATTTTTCATGCAGCCAAACCACCGTAAAAAACGCGGCGGAAACGGGCTCCACGCTTGCAAGCACGCTGGCTTTTACCGCGCCGATGGTTTTAACGCCGTACAGATACATTGAAAAGGCCATCACCGTGCCGAATACAATGATGCAAGCCATCGCAGCAATGCCCGCGGCATCGATCGATACGGATATCGTCCATATGCGTTTATACAAACTCAGCGCAATGCCGCCGATGATCATGCCGTATCCCGTGACCGTCAGGCTGCTCCAACGGTTGATCAGTTTCACGGGCAGCATGGTGTAGGTCGTTACGCCGACGGCGGCAAGAATGCCCCAAAGCAGACCCTTGGGCGTGAGCACCATGCTGTGGATATCTCCGTGGGTGGCCAGAAGAAACGTGCCCGATAAAGCAAGGAAAACCGCTGCAATTTCTTTGAACTTGGGAAGCTTGCGGACGAGGATGCAGCTTAAAACCATGATGATCACCGGCCCCAAGTACTGGAGAATGGTGGCAGTAGCCGCATTGGAATAGGAGATCGCCGTCATATACGAAAGCTGACAGAACATTAGCCCCAGGATCGAAAAAATTAAAAGGCTAGCTATGTCGCGTCCGCTTTTTAATATGCCCGTCATATGCTCTCTTTCGCGGATAAAGCCGACGGTCAGCAGAATCACTCCCGCGCTCATCATACGCACCGAGGTGAGCCAGCCGGGGTCGATCCCGTAATTGCGGAAGAGAAACTGCCCGCAGGTGCCCGAAAAACCCCATAAGGCACCCCCGAGTACAGTCACCAAAATTCCGATTGATGCTTTTGTCATTGTTTTCATATTGCACTCCGTTATTGTCAGGCTTTTATATACGATAAACTAAGCGGATATCTATTACAATGCGTTCAAATAAGTTATTTTACATCGGTCCCAATCAAACTCGAAGGTACGCGGATATACTTTGCCATATTTTTTCAATACCATAAGCGCCGCCGGGCGCAATGGGGTAGATGAGATAGGTCTAAAGTCCTATCCGGCGAAAATGATGTATCCGCATTGGATCATGCCAGCTTCTTCATTCATGTGATTATTTGCGAAGAAACAGCTTGGATCGCGAACTAAACGCAGGCTTGAAATAAGCTGATGCCTATTCTTCTTTTTGACTGATGCGGGAAACGATAACGGCGCTTGCCGACATAATCGCGATCATAGCACCGCCTGCCACCAAAAACCACATCACAACGCCGTTGGCTTCGGCGAAAGGACCCGCAATCAACAGGCCCAGCGGCATGGCAAGGCACATCAGCGTGGTGATCAGGGAAAAAACCCTGCCCTGCGCTTCCGGCGGTATCGTCTGCTGCAGGTAAGTCATGTACGGAATGCTGTATAAATTCCCTGTCATGCCCATGAAAATACATAAAACGGCAAATATCCAAAAGTAAGAGATATCCGCCGGCAATATGCCGCAGACAAGATTGATCATACCGAATACGATCAATGCGATGTGAATCATACGAAATTTATGCTTGATTTCTCCTCTCGCACCGATGATCGCCGCGCTTGCCATCATCCCGGCCGCATATACCAGCTCGATCAAACCGGCATGCCAGGCAGTGCCGGAAAAGTGCACGCCCGTCATCAGCGGATAAAGAGACGAGAGCGGCAGATAAAAAATCATGCACAAGGTGGCAGCCAGGGTAACGATAAACAGTCTTCGATCACGCAGCAGATATCCTGCGCCCTCCTTCATTTCCCGCATCACGTTAGGAATACGGCTTTCATCTTTTGGGGGATCGGGAATCTTGATGATCGCAACGCAAACGCAGGCGATCGCCGCGCCGATGATATCTGTCAGCAAAATCACCGAAAGCGGCAGTGCGGCGTACATGGCGGCGCCCAAAACAGGGCCCAGCATAAACGCGCCGGATTGCAAGAACTGATTCCAGCCGTTGGCGCGCATTAATTCATCCTGCGGAACGATCATCGGCAGCGCGGCTGAAACGGCGGGCGCATGAAACACGTTTCCGAAAGCGCGCGCGCCCAGAATGATAAATGCCGACCAATACGGCGGCTCGCCCAAATAAAACAGCAGCGCAAAAACCGCTGCCGCCAGTGCGATAAAAACATCGGCTCCGATGATCACGGTCTTTCGCTTCATACGGTCGATCCATACGCCCGCAAACGGCCCGAAGAAAAGCTGCGGCAAAAAGGCAAACAAGCCGGCCAAAGAAAGCATTAATGCCGAGGAAGTTTCGGCGGTGAGCCACCAGATCAAGGAGAACTGCACGGCCGAGCTGCCGATCAGCGATAAGGTCTGGCCGAAAGCGAGGGTGAAAAAGCTTCGCTTCCACCGAGTCGGTTCATTTTGCGGGGATCGGTCATTTATGTCCATAAATATCCTTTATTCAGTAATCATAAAGTCTCAAAAATTGAGCAATCACAATATCGGCGGCCCAGGTTTGCTTTGCCTTGACATGTGTTCAACGCTTCAGATGCATAAATTTTCTCGGTTTTCTCCGCTCATCCAATACCGATAAACATTGCCTTAATTGTAAGAGAAAAGCCGTTAAGTTATATAATTGAATTTTTCTCCGAAAACGCCTTAGCAAATAAGATGTATTTTAATTATACGTTATCGAGCATCGATTAACAATACGATATCAGCGTATACTATGCCAAAGGTAAGATAATAGAGGCAGAAAATTGAATTCGAAGCCTAACCGATTATGAATCCTTGACGATAAAAACAAATATACGGTATTTGGGAGGTCATTGATGATCAACAAAATTACACCCTTCTTAATCTTTGACGGCGATGCGGAGCATGCTTTGGATTATTATCAGCAGATTTTTGGCGGCATCAAATCGGTTTTTACCCGGTTTGGTGATTCCGAAGATTACAACGAAGAGGAAGCGATTAAAAAAAAGATCGATCATGCCAAATTGGAAACCTATTATTTTGATCTGTTTTTATCGGATACCAAAGATTCCAATTCTTTTTTGAAAGGCAACCATGTTGCACTGACGCTGGATTTCGATTCGGAAGAATCCATTGATCAGATTTATACGGCGCTTTCTAAAGACGCGGTCATCCATTCTCAATTGCATAAAACGGCATGGAACGCCAAATATGCGCAGCTGACCGATCAATTTGGAGTCAATTGGAATCTAAACTATCAATATGAATAGTTTAGCATCGAAATAATTCATAATATATTTTTTTTAAGTGCACATAATTTTTAATATAATCATATATATTAAAAATTTTTGTTGACAACATAGAAATTTTCTCATATTATGATATTAACATTTTATATCAATTGATTTTTTTTCGAGATTGGTTTGATTTTGGGAAATCATCGGAAAGGAGGTTATTTTTACAGTCAATGGATAGAAATGAATGTTAATAATCATAGGAGAAAAATATGACTGACATCGCCAAAGACACGGCACAAAAGCCGCAATATTCATTTGGTACATATTTCAGATTTATCTTTTTCAGCTTGTTTGGTATGTTCTTGTTTTTTGTACCGATCACGGTAACAATGAAAGGCACCGCATACAATTCAATACCCATTGACATTATCGTAACATTCATTAAAGTATACGCACCATGGCTCGGCCCGCTTGCGGGACTCATCTTTGTCATTGTCGGGGGTGTAACCGCCTGGATCGGTAAAAACAAAAACAAGGATGCTTTAACGATCATCATATCGATTTTCAGGACCTTGGGCATACCCTTTGCCGTAATGGCCTATTTCAATTTTGGTCCGGCTTGGCTTTTAAGGGCGGATATGCTTCCTGCAGTGTTTAAAAACATCACTGTATCGGTCGCGCTCGTTGTTCCCGTGGGAGCTCTTTGCCTCTCCTTTGTGCTGGATTACGGCCTGCTGGAATTTATCGGCGTGCTGGTAAGACCGATCATGCGTCCGGTATTCAAGGTTCCGGGCAAGGCGGCTGTGGATGCCGTTGCATCCTTCGTAGGCAGCTTTTCCGTAGCCATCATGCTTACCAACAAACTCTACCGCGCCTCCAAATACACCTACCGCGAAGCGGCGATCATTATGACCAGTTTCTCGACCGTCTCGGCGGCCTTTATGATCGTGGTGGCCAAAACGGCCGGACTGATGCCTGTCTGGAACTTTTATTTCTGGTCTACGCTTATCATTACTTTTTTGGTTACGGCGCTTGCCGTTCGCATGTGGCCCTACAGTAAAATGCCCGATAGTTATATTGACGGCACAGGCAAACCCGAAATCAGGCAGCAGGGCATAAATCCCTTTAAACAGGGTATGGTAGAAGGATTGGAAGCAGCGCATAACACCAAACCCCTGCTTCAAAACCTTTGGATCAATTTAAAAAGCGGCATAAGGATGATCATGGTACTGGCGCCAACTGGCGCTTCCATCGCAACGCTCGCGTTTATTTTGGTCAAAATGACTCCGGTATTCGACATCATAGGCTACATCTTTTTCCCGTTCACATATCTGTTAAGCTTTTTGGGTCTTCCCGATCCCGCAACCATCGCAAAGCTGAGCGCAGTCGCATTGGGTGAAATGTTCGTTCCCAATACACTGGCGGTTGCGGCGGTGCC
>DAITPG010000105.1:0-7983 GCA_036833715.1 Eubacteriaceae bacterium
GTTTTGGCGATTTCCACGGTTTCGGCTTTGTCGACGTCCCGCACGGTAAACAGCACGCCGCCGCTGCGGGCCAGCTCGCATCCCCTGCCGATGAGGCCTTTATAGATGGCTTCTTCCCGGGTTTTTGCGATGCCCAGCACTTCGCCCGTGGATTTCATTTCGGGGCCCAGCTGCGTATCCAGCCCGATGAGCTTTTCGAAGGAAAATACGGGGACCTTAACGGCAATGTAATTGGAATTGGGGTAAAGCCCTGTGCCGAATCCCATATCCGCGATCTTCTCTCCGCACATGGCGCGCACGGCCAGATCCACCATC
Source organism: Eubacteriaceae bacterium (assembly GCA_036833715.1). Classification (GTDB taxonomy): domain Bacteria; phylum Bacillota; class Clostridia; order Eubacteriales; family Anaerofustaceae; genus JBGMEA01. The sequence goes on from DAITPG010000105.1 coordinate 316, forward strand.
GGAATGCCCGTGACCTTGCTTAAATACGGCACCGTCCGGGACGAACGCGGATTGACCTCGATCACGTATAGCTCTTCTTCATAAATGAGATATTGAATATTGATGAGCCCGTTGGTTTTAAGCGCAACGGCCAGTTTTTTGGAGCATTCCAAAATATTTGCGATCATGGCATCATCCACCGACCAAGCCGGATAGACCGCCATGGAATCGCCGGAATGGATACCCGCGCGTTCGATGTGCTCCATAATGCCGGGGATCAATATCTCTTCCCCGTCGCAGATGGCGTCGACCTCGAGCTCCGTACCCATCAGGTATTTGTCGATGAGCACCGGATTTTCGATCATGTGGGAGAGGATGATCTCCATATATTCAACGATATCCTCGTTATTATAAGCGATGATCATGTTTTGGCCGCCCAATACATAGGACGGGCGCAGCAGCACGGGATAGCCGATCTTTTCGGCGATCTGCAAAGCCTCCTGCGCGGTCATCACCGTAAAGCCGAGCGGTCGTTTGATGTTGAGCTGCTCGAGCAGCGCGTCAAAGCGTTCGCGGTCCTCCGCCATATCGATGCTGTCGGCCGAGGTGCCCAGAATGCGGATGCCCTGCTCGTGCAGATATTTAGTCAGCTTGATGGAGGTCTGCCCTCCGAAAGCTACCACGACGCCGTACGGCTGCTCGGTATGGATGATGCTCATGGCATCCTCCGGCGTTACGGGTTCGAAGTAAAGGCGGTCGGCCGTATCGAAATCGGTGGAAACCGTTTCGGGGTTGTTGTTGACGATGACCACTTCAAAGCCCAGCTGTTTGAGCGCCCAGACGCAGTGAACGGAAGCGTAATCGAATTCGATGCCCTGACCGATGCGGATGGGGCCCGAGCCGAACACAATGACCGTTTTTTTGCCGCTGTTCAAGGAAGCCTTAAAATCGGCGGCTTCGTTTTCCTCGTCATAGGTGGAGTAAAAATAAGGCGTCAGCGCTGCAAATTCCGCGGCGCAGGTATCCACCATTTTATAGGAAGCGTATTTTTTCTGCTTGATCTTTTGTTTGGATAAGGCTTCGATCACGCTGTCTGTATAGCCGAGGAGCTTGGAGGAGAGATATAATTCGTCCGTCAATTCCTGTGCCGCTAGCCTTTGCTCATGGGCAGCCAGCTTATTGAGCTTCGATAAAAACCAAGGGTCGATCTTGGTGATGCGGTTGATCTCTTCCTTGGGGATGCCGCGTTTTAATGCCTCGAATACGGCGAAAATGCGTTCGTCATCCTGCGAGCCGAGCTTTTCGGCAAGCTCCGCGTCCGTAAGGGCGGACATCTTTGCGTTGTTTAAACTGTTTTGTGATATTTCTGCTCCGCGGATGGCTTTCATGATCGCCTGCTCGAAGGTGGTGCCGATGGCCATCACCTCGCCCGTGGCTTTCATCTGCGTGCCCAGCGTGCGTTTGGCATAAACGAATTTGTCAAACGGCCATTTGGGGAATTTAACCACAACGTAGTCCAACGCCGGTTCAAAGCAAGCAAACGTTTTTTTGGTGACGTTATTTTGTATTTCATTTAGGCGGTACCCGATGGCAATCTTGGTGGCAACCTTAGCGATGGGATAGCCCGTAGCCTTGGACGCGAGCGCGGAGGATCGGGAAACACGGGGATTCACCTCGATGACCGCGTAATTGAAGCTGTGCGGATCGAGCGCAAACTGGCAATTGCAGCCGCCCTCGATCTTCAGTTCGGATATGATTTTCAGCGAGGCGCTTCGCAGCATTTGATATTCCTTATCGGATAAGGTGACGGCCGGGGCGATGACGATGCTGTCGCCGGTATGGATGCCCACGGGGTCAAAGTTTTCCATGCTGCAAACGGTAATCACGTTACCCGCGCCGTCGCGCATCACTTCAAATTCGATCTCCTTCCAGCCCGCCACGCTTTTTTCGATAAGCACCTGCTTGATGGGCGAAAGCCGCAGGCCGTTGCGGGTGATCTCGATAAGCTCCCGTTCGGAATGCGCGATGCCGCCGCCGGAACCGCCCAGTGTGAAGGCGGGGCGCACGATCAGCGGAAAGCCTTCGATATGGCTGAAGACAACCGCGCTTTCAATGTCGGTGACGACAAGCGACGGGATCACGGGCTCGCCGATCTTGAGCATGGTTTCCTTAAACAGCTCCCTGTCTTCCGCCTTGTCGATGGTTTCGGGTACCGCGCCCAGCAGCTGCACGTTGTAACGGGTAAGATACCCCTCCTTGGCCAGCTGCATGGAAAGCGTCAGGCCGTTTTGACCGCCCAGGGTGGAAAGCAGGCTGTCGGGCCTTTCCTTCTCGATGATGCGGCGCAGGGTCTCCAGCGTCAGCGGCTCGATGTAAATTTTATCGGCAATCTGTTTATCCGTCATAATGGTTGCGGGATTGGAATTGACTAAAATAACTTCGATGCCGTCTTCCTTTAATGCGTTGCAGGCCTGTGTGCCCGCATAGTCGAATTCGGCTCCCTGGCCGATGACGATGGGGCCGGAGCCGATCACCATGACTCGTTTGATGTTTTTATTTAAGGGCATAACTGGGAACCTCTTTCATCAGCTTAACGAATTCGTCGAATAAAAATTCCGTGTCCAGCGGGCCGCCGGCGGCTTCGGGATGAAACTGCACCGAAAAAACGGGCTTATCGGCATAGGTGATCCCTTCGCAGGTGCCGTCGTTTCCGTTGACGAAGCGCACCTCGGCTTTTTGCGGCAGGGTTTCGTTGAGCACATAATAACCGTGGTTTTGGCTGGTGATATAGACTCTGCCTGTTTTGGTCTCTACCACGGGCTGGTTGGCTCCCCTGTGGCCGTATTTAAGCTTCCCGGTCTGCGCGCCATGCGCAAGGGCCAGCAGCTGATGCCCCAGGCAGATGCCGAAGGTAGGGATCTTATATTCAAACAGCTTTTTGATTTCACTGACGATTTGCGTATTGTCGGATGGGTCGCCGGGGCCGTTTGACAGCATTACGCCGTCGGGATGCAGCGCTGCGATCTGCGCAGCCGTGGTATCCGCCGGGACGACCGTGACATTGCAGCCGTGCTTTTGAAGCTGCCTGCGGATATTTTCTTTTGCGCCGAAATCCCAAAGCGCCACATGACGCTCCGCGTTTTCGGTTTTGTAGAAGACGGGCTGTTTGCAGCTTACCTCATACGGCGCTCTCGGGATCGAAAAAGCCTTCATTTCCTTCAGCCCTGCGTCATCAAGCGAGGGATCGGAGGAGATGACGGCGTTCATCACGCCGTATTCGCGCACGATCTTTGTAAGGGCGCGCGTATCGATACCATACAATCCGACGATATCATTTTGTTTTAAAAAAGTGTCAAGATGGCCTTCACTGCGAAAATTTGAAGGTTCCTGACACCAGTCTCTTACTATATAGGCTTTCAGCCTGGGTTTTGCGCTTTCAAAATCATTGGGAATAACGCCGTAATTGCCGATCAGCGGAAATGTTTGAATAACAAACTGTCCGTAATAGCTCGGGTCTGTCAGGGTTTCCAAATAACCGCTCATGGCTGTGGTAAATACGATCTCTCCGGTGACATCGCCTTTGGCACCGAAGCTTTTTCCTTTGAATACGATACCGTTTTCTAAGATTAAGTATACAGATTGATCCATTTAAATGACCATTCCTTTATGTTAAATTAATAAATTTCGTAGGTTTTGATGATGCCCAGCGCGATGTCCTGCTTGGTCATGCGCATATCCATCGCCTGTTTTTCGATGTAGCGGTGCGCCTGCTGCTCTGTCATGTTTAGGTATTGGATCAGCGCGCATTTGGCTCTGTCCACCAGCCTGATCTCTTCGATTTTGCTCTGCAATTTGATATTCTCCCGCTTATATCCGATGACCCGCGAATGGGTCGAGAATGCCAGCTTTACGGATTGATAAAGCAAGGTACGGTTGATGGGCTTTGCGACCGTCAAGATACCGTAATCCTCGACATTGGAGGTGAGATCATCCGCTATTTCGCTTTTTACGATGATGAGGACGCCGGAGGAAGTCTCTTCGGTAATGAACATAGCCAGCTCATGGCCGAACTCGTCTGTCAGCGGCGTGTTAATAAGAACGACCGCAAATTCCTTTTGCCCGATCGTTCTTCTGGCGTCGCTGCCATCCGTTGATATCGTTATGTCACTTGTGAAGCTCTCTTTGATAAATCCCGAAAGATAATCGCAGGATTTGGGAGAACTCGACACTATCAATACATTATTCATTCGATGCTCCCTGCAATTTCATGCCCGATCAACGCTAAAGCGTATAAAAATAACGCTGCGTTTCGAACATATCTTTGTCGTGCGCCGCACAGTAATCATTCCATTCGGTTTCCTTGGCGCGGATGTATTTATCAAACGTACCGGCAGGCAGAACAGCCGCTATAAACGGGCTTTGCTTTGCCGCCTCGACCGCGTCGATGAGATTTTGGGGAAGGATCACTGGTTTGCCTTCTGCGGATAGCGGTTCGCCGAGGGTTTGATTTTCGGCGATGCCTTGGCAGCCCGCAGCGGCAAGCAGCGCAAAGAACAAATAAGGGTTGCATGCGGTATCGGGACCGCATAGCTGCGCATGGAATAAACGGTTGAATTTTGTCGGCAGCTTCAAAAGCTGGGAAAGGGATTGATCGGACCAGGCCACGGCTTTGGACGGCGCACCCGGATCGTAGGAATTGGTTGTTGGATTCATAAAGAGCGCCGTATCGCGCAGCTGCGCAAGGATACCGGCATAAAAGCTTTTGGCTTCAACGGCAAGCTCCGCGGTGTCTTCATCGAATAAACGAACGCCGTTTTTATATACGGAAAGATTCAATTTCAGCTCGTTTGCGGGCTGATTTTCAAGCGGGTTGGGCATAAAGGATGCGAACAGGCCGTTTTTGTTGGCAACGGTCTTTACGACGGATTTAAAAGTGATCAGATTGTCGGCCGCGGTCAAAAGATCGCTGCCTTTAAAAATGATCTCGTTTTGGCCGGGTCCCTGCTCGTGATGCGAGGTTTCGGGGATGATGCCCATTTCTTCCAGCGTCAGACAGATCTCGCGGCGGACGTTTTCCGCCTTGTCCTTGGGCGCAATGTCACAGTAAGTCGCATGATCCTGCGGTATCTTTACGGCAACGCCCTGCTCGTTCGTCTGGAAGAGATAAAATTTGCATTCGATCCCGATGCTCACTTCGATGCCGATCTGTTTGAGCCTGTCGACTTGGGCTTTTAAGATCGATCTCGCGTCGCCGTCGTAGGAGGTGCCGTCCGCGGTGCGGATATCGCAGTAAAAACGCACGACTCTGCCCGTCTGGGGTCTCCACGGAAGGATGTTGAGTGTCGAATGATCGGGATACAAAAAGAGATCGGTTTTTTTGCCATCCATAAATCCTTTGATCGCCGAAGCATCGAATGAAATCCCCTGTTCAAAGGCGCGCGGCAGTTCCTTTGGCATGATGGAAATATTTTTTTGTTCCCCCGCCAGATCGCAAAAAGCCAGGCGGACAAATTTCACATCGTTCTGCTGTACAAACTGCAAAACTTCATTCATCGTAAAGCTCATGGTTACCCTCCGCTCTTGTGCATAATTATACACTAAGGTTTAATATTTATAAAGAGATTTTTTCATTAATTTTAACTATTTTTACTCATGCAAAAACTCGAAGAACATCTTCGGCCTTCGATACTGAATAAATCCTGTTTTTATAGATCGCATGGATGAAACTGATGGCTGAATATCGCCGGAATACAGAATGAAAAGAAGGTTCGGATCGAAAGGATAGCAGACCGCCCAATTAATATAATATCATTAATATGTATATTTATACATATTAATGATTATTGTACAGCTGCTTATACGGGTTTTTTGTATTGGGCGTTAAAACCACAAAATTATGATCCATGATCTCTTTCTTATTATAACCGAATTCCTCGCAAAATTCCATAACCGGGCCTTCGATTTCCGATAAATCTTCTTCGGTAGCATTGCGCGAATTGAGCTGCTTGGGAACATCAAAATGCAGTTTGTCGCAGCGCATATAGATTTTGCCGCCATGCATGCCCGTTCCGCAGAAATCGCCGCACAAAGGCTTGCCGTCCGCTTCGAGACCCAGCACGATCAGTTTGCCGCCGGCCTGGTACTCGCCCAGAAAGCTGCCTGCCACACCGCCGACGATGATCACAGGGACATGCTCCTGATAAGCCTTCATATGAATGCCCGCGCGGTATCCTGTATTGCCTTTGATGTAAATCTTTCCGCCGCGCATGCCGTATCCGGTGGCATCGCCCGCCGAACCGTAAATATAAATGGCGCCTTCGTTCATGGTGTCACCCGTCGCGTCCTGCGAATTGCCTTTTACGCGGATCACCGAATTATCCATATAGCAACCCAGGGCGTTGCCCGGCACACCGTTGATCTCGATCGTTTTGCCCGAAAGGCCCGCGCCGATATAGCGCTGTCCCATGCAGGCATCGATCTGTATATGATCGTCCCCGGACGATTTGATCAATTCGTTTAGTTTTTGATAATGTAAATTCTGCGCATCGATAATCATTATTTTTGTCCTCCCAGCATTTTTGCGCGTTCGGTGCGGTCAAATGCCATCAGTTGGGGTTTATCTTTGATAAGCTCGAAGTCGATTTCGGCCAAGGGCGTTTTTTCGCGGATCAGCGAGGTATAAATGCCCGCGCGCTCAATATTGCCGATGAGGATATAGCCCTTGAGCAATCCGTCCTTGGTGAAAAGCTTTTTATACATGTCGCCGGTCTTTTTTTCGTAGACCTCGCCTTCGTACGCGCCCGCCGTAATGATGTGCAGGCCCGAGAAGCCGATGGCGTTCATGGGGATGGCCTTGTCATACAGCGCCTCTCCGCCCGCCATATTGACGCCCGCGGTGTAGCCCTGCATATAGGCGTTGGGCAGCAGCGCCAGCACCCTGTCGGTATCGGTTGTGATGTCATGGCTCAGCGCGCAGTCGCCCGCGGCGTAAATATCTGCAAGCGTGGTTTGGCTTTTTAAATCAGTCGCGATGCCCCGGTGCACTTTGCCGCACGCGTCTTCCACAAGTTTTGTATTGGGACGCACGCCTACCGCGATCACAAGAAGATCGAATTTGATTTTTTCGCCGCTGTTGAGCACGGCTGTGTCTGTTTCAAATGCTTTGACACTGTCGGATAAAATGAAATCCACATGCTGCTTTTGAATATGCTCCATCACGATGGAGGAGCCTTCCTCATCGAGGATGCTGGGTAGGATGCGGTCCGCAAGGTCGACGACCGTAATGCTTTTGGCTTTTTTCATTATGCCCTCGGCGCATTTTAAACCGATCAGCCCCGCGCCTATGATCAATACATCCATGTCTTCAGTCAAAACGGCATCGATGGCCTTGGCATCATCCAGCGTCATAAATGTAAATTTATTTTTTACGGTTTCAATGCCTTCCATGGGAGGCATAAACGGGCTTGATCCCGTGGCAACCAAAAGCTTGTCGTAAGAAACGGTTTCGCCTCCGTCAAGGGCAAGGCACTTATTTTGAGCGTCTATTTTTTCGACGGTTCTGCCGAACATCGTGGCGCAGTTGTTTTTTTCATAAAAATCATCCGGCCTGTATTTCATTTTTTCTTCGGTGGTTTTGCCGCACAGCAGATATGAGATCAGCGGCCTTCCGTAGGTATGGTGCTTTTCGTT
>DAITPG010000106.1:0-7937 GCA_036833715.1 Eubacteriaceae bacterium
AATCCTTTTTGATATTGGAATACATCACAACAAAAGTTTCGGTGGTTCCGAAGATCTGGATGCGTTCCAGCAGCTTGGCCAAATGCTCGGTACTCGAAACAAACGCTTTGACGACCAAAGAATACTGGCCGGTCACATAATAAAACTCGCTGATTTCGCCTGCGCTGTCGGCAAAATCCTTAAATTCGTCGTACTTGCTGGCAGGAATGTCAAGATTAATAAAAACCGTGATCATCTGTCCGAGTTTTCTTCTGTCCACCACGGCCTTATAACCCGTGATGATGCCGCTTTGCTCCAGCCTTTTCACTCGTTCCGCAACGGCGGGTGCAGAAAGTTTCAATTCTCCGGCCAGCTCTTTCATTGTGATTCTGCCGTCATTGCACATGATGTCTATGATTTTTTTATCAATGTTATCCATAATTCCTCCCATAACAAGAAGTATCGATTTGTTTCTATAATAGCTTATTTTATAAAATTAAACAAGGGCGTAAGGCTAAAAAAAGCAATTTTATTAAAACTTTTACTTATATTATAAATAAATTAAAAACTTTGATGATAGGATGGTTGCACCGAAGCGATTATTTCGCATATTATATCGCAAAACAGGATAAGGCGGCCGGAAAATATGAAAAGATTGAACGGAAAAGTTCTGGACTTGGTGCTTTTGATTTTATGCTTCAGTTTGCTTATCATCGTCATTCCGACGTGGATCAGCTTATTCATCGTCTGCGGCATTTTGACGCTTTGTTTCATTTCGATGATCAACTGCAATTTTTTCGGGAGATTCTGATTTGCACGCAAAAACAAACAGGGCAGGTAAAATCTGCCCTGTTTGAGTTTATTTCAATCTCAAATTAAGCTCTTTCCACTTTGCCCGAACGCAGGCATCTGGTGCATACATTGACAGTTTTTACGGTACCTTCTTCAAGAATCTTTACTTTCTTGAGGTTGGGTTTGAATACTCTTTTTGTGTGAATATTGGAATGGCTCACACTGTTTCCCGCAATTGTGCCTTTCGTGCAAACGTAACATTCTTTTGCCATGATTTTGCCTCCTGTATAAACTAGACCGTTCTGCCTTCATTCAAATAAAGAAATTCCACAAACCAATATTTAAAATGAAGATCAGTCATTTTATCGAACCAATCTTTTCATTAAAAAACAGCGTAAGGCCTGTTTAGCCTACACCGATAAATCGTCGCAAATTATTATAGCATACCCGATTCGAAAATTGCAACCTCAATTTTCGATTATTCGATTTTTTTTAGGATAAAAATAATAAAAACAGCTTCTTTATGTAGGAAGCATTTTAATTATATGCTATAATTTCGTTATATATTCACATTTTGCCTTTAAGGAGGTTATTAATGTACGCAAAAAACAAAAATCCGCTCGGTGAAATCAACACTTCGGTTGAATACATCAAACAGGTTGCGGCCATGTCCGCCATGGAATGTTTCGGCGTGGTCGGCATGTCCAAAAAGAGCAGCGCCGATGACATCATCGAACTTCTCCGAAAAGAGAACTTGGGCAAAGGCGTGAAAGTCAGTTTTACTCAGGAGAACAAGCTCATTATCGACTTGTACGTAATCATAGAATTTGGTGTAAAAATTATGGCAGTTGCCGAAAACCTGATCGACACCGTTAAATATAATGTAGAAAAGCAGACAGGGCTTAAAATCAAAAAAATCAACGTATTTGTACAAAGCGTTAGAGCATAGAGGTGAAGACACATGATTTCGGTAATAGATGCAAAATTATTCGAGACGATCGTAAAAAGCGGTTACGCCAATCTCGAAAATCATAAACACGCGGTCAACAACTTAAACGTATTTCCCGTACCCGACGGAGACACCGGCACCAACATGGCGCTGACCATCCAGTACGCGGTCAAGGAGATCGAAAAAGCGGAGGCCAAAACATTGAGCGAGGCTGCCGGCGCGTGTTCCAACGGCGCATTGATGGGTGCCCGCGGCAATTCGGGCGTGATCCTCTCTCAGCTGTTCAGAGGCTTTGCAAAAAGCTGCAAGGGAAAATCCACCATGGATGCTGCCGATTTTTCCGAAGCGCTCAGCTCGGCGTCCGAAATGGCTTACAAGGCAGTTATGAAACCCACCGAAGGCACCGTGCTGACGGTCGCGAGAGAAATGGCCGAATACGCCGCGGAAAATGTGAAGAGTTTTGCTGATATTTCGGAGCTTTTGGATAAAACTATACAACGCGGTTACCAATCGCTGGCCAATACACCCAACCTTCTTCAGGTTTTAAAGGAAGCCGGCGTAGTGGACGCAGGCGGACAAGGTCTTCTGTTTATATTTGAAGGCATGCTCCATGCGCTTCGAGGTGAAGCCGTAGAACTTAAGGAAAGCGTAGAAGTAGTGGAAAGCACCGAATTCGGCATGGATATCAACAGCGAAATCACCTACGCGTACTGCACCGAATTTTTGATTATGACCAAAAACAACCAGAATTACGAAAAGATGCTCATCGACAGACTCATTAAAATGGGCGATTCTTTGGTTGTGGTTCAGGATGAGAACATCGTCAAAGTGCATGTGCATACCAATCAGCCGTGGGCGGCCATGAAACTGGCGGCCAGGATCGGAGAGCTTGCGAAAATCAAGATCGAAAACATGCGCCAGCAGCACAGCGAATTGTTCCAGAACGAAGCAAAGGCTGAATCCGTTGCAGTAAAGACCTATTCGCAGGAGGAAGCGGAGTATGTGCTTGTCAGCGTATCCGCGGGCGAAGGACTCGGCAACATTTTAAAGGATCTAGGCGTCAATTATATTATTGAGGGCGGACAGACTATGAATCCCTCCACGCAGGATTTCTTGGATATCATCGAAAACACCAATGCCAAAAATTACATCCTGCTGCCCAACAACAAAAATATCATCCTCGCCGCCACTCAGGCGATGCAAATCAGCGATAAAAATGTGCGCGTGCTGGAAACCAAAACGATCCCCGAAGCCATCAGCGCGCTGATGAATTTTAATCCGATGACGGATGCGGATGACAATATCGCGCAGATGAGTGCTGCAATCGAATTTGTGAAAACAGGCCAAGTTACCTTCGCGGTCAGAGACAGTTCCGTCAACGGCATCAATATTCAACAGGGAGACATCATCGGGATTTTGCAAAATGACATCGTCCTCAGCGAAAAGGATGTGCAGGCGGCCGCGCTGGACTTAATCGAGAAAATGGTCGATGAAGACAGCGAACTTCTAACCGTTTATTACGGCGATGAGATCAACGCAAAGCAGGCGGAAGACATCCGTGACATGATTACTCAGAAGCACCCGTCTCTGGACGTGGAACTTTTTTACGGAGGACAGCCTTTATACTATTATATCATAAGCGTGGAATGATTTATGTTTGGTGAGCATGAAAGCATCACGGTTATCAAAGGGATCGGACCCAAAAAAGCGCTGGCATATAACGAACTCGGCATTTATACGATCAATGATTTATTGAATTATTATCCCTGCAATTATAAGGATCGCGGAACGCGCAAGGCAGTTTCCAAGGATTTAAACGGTAATAAGATCCTCACGAATGCACTTTATTTGGGCGGAGCGTCCATTAAATATATTAAGAAGAATTTCAGCGTGACCGTGCTGCCTTTCAGCAACGAAGATATAAAATTCAGCGCGGTCTATTATAACCAGCCTTACAGAAAGTCCCAGCTGACACCCCATAAAGAATACTGTTTATACGGCACCGTTTCTGAATTTAACGGTGCCCTCTGTTTATCCTCACCCGAGGCGGAGGACGCTCAAAAAAATGACTATCTTACGGAAGGTTTATACGCGGTATACCCCCTACCCTTCCGAAGCCCGCTGCGGCAAAAAGAAATCGCGGCGGCGGTCAAGTACACATTGGAGCATACGGAAATCACCGAGGAACTGCCGTTTTGGATATCCGCCCGGCTGGAGCTTCCGGAAAAAGCTGCATTGTACCGGTATCTGCACCGTCCGAAGTCACAGGATGAGATCGAGATTTGTTTGAACTACCGTAAACTGATTGGCTTTTTGCGCTTTTTTATCCGTGTTGACGCCATCAAAGGCAGGGGCAGGCAGAAAGCGGCTGTTTTATCGGATCAAAACATTCATAGTTTTTTATCGCGCCTTTCGTTTACGCTCACCGGCGGGCAGCGCCAAGCAATTGCCGACATCGCCGAGGATATTGCGTCCGGGACAAAAATGAACCGTCTGGTGCAGGGCGATGTGGGCAGCGGAAAAACCGCTGTTGCCGCAGCGGCGGCTTTTATGGCAGCCGACAGCGGATATCAGGCCGCTGTCACGGCGCCTACCGAAATTTTGGCAAAACAGCATTATCTCAAATATAAGCCCATCTTTGAAGAATCAGGCATCGGCTGCGCCCTCGTATATTCCGCAATGAGCAGAAAAGAGCGACAATGCGCGATCAAAGAGATCGAAAGCGGTCGCGCCAAGGTCGTTTTTGGAACGCATGCGTTATTTTCAAAAGACATTATTTATAACAACCTTGCGTTGATCGTGATCGATGAGCAGCAACGCTTCGGCGTTTCGCAGCGGGCCTTGCTTGAAGCGAAGGGCATCGCCCCGCATGTGCTGGTGATGAGCGCCACACCGATTCCGCGCACGTTATCGCTGAGTTTATACAAGGATCTCGACATCAGTGAACTGAGCGGTCTGCCCGTCGGAAGAAAGCCGATTAAAACGGTAACGGCGAATTCCTCGATGGACGAGCGCATTTACAACTTTATAAGAACGAATGCGGAACGAGGCTTTAAAAGCTATATCGTTTGCCCCGCCATCGACGAAGAAAGCATGGAAAATGTGAACGCCGTTTTTGAGCAGGCATCAAAAGTTTTAAAGCCGCACAGGGTGCTGTGCCTTACCGGAGAAACCTCGGAGGATGAAAAAAACAGGGTGATGGATGCCTTCGCGTTCGGCGGTGCGATGGTGCTGATTGCCACCACGGTGATAGAAGTGGGCATCGATGTGCCGGAAGCCACCGTGATGCTCATTAAGGGCAGCGAACGTTTCGGACTTGCGCAGCTCCATCAGCTGAGGGGCCGGGTTGGACGGGGCAGCGAACAGAGCTGGTGCATTTTGCATACCGACAACGACAGCGAACGCGTTACGCAAAGGCTGGAAATCTTAAAACGCACAACAGACGGCTTTGAGATCGCCCGCGAGGACTTAAAAATACGCGGAGAAGGCGAATTTTTCGGCATAAGGCAAAGCGGAAAAGGGTCTTCGATCATCTTTGATGCGCTGGAAAATGAAGTATTATTCTTTGAAACGGAAAAAATATATCAAAAGCTGATTGAATCGGATCAATTAAAAGACAAGGCTTTTTTGAAAAAGCTGATCAAAGACGCCGCGATAGAAACAAGCGGCATCGTACTTAATTAACGAAAAGAGGATAACTATGAGAGTAATAGCAGGAGAATACAGAGGATTCAGGTTGGACTCGCCCAAGGGCGATACCATCCGTCCGACGACGGACCGAATAAAAGAGGACCTTTTCAATATCATCAACTTAAAAATCGAGGACAGCGTTTTTTTGGACCTGTTTTCGGGCACGGGTTCCATCGGCATCGAGGCGCTCAGCCGCGGCAGCAAAAAAGTCATCCTGGTCGATTCGAATAAGGACAGTATCGCGCTCATTAAAAAGAACTTGACCAAGATCAAATGTCCCGAAAAATATCAGGTCATTTGTTCGAATGCTGAGAAATTTTTACTTTCAACTGCCGATAAATATGATATAATCTTCCTAGACCCACCGTATAAGTACGAAAACGTAAAGAAAATTATGGAAATCGCCGATGCCAGAAACCTTGTGCGTGAGGACGGGCTTCTGATCATCGAACAGGGCGTTGATTCACCCACGGTCGAATCGTATGCGGGCTTTACGTTATACAAAACAAAAAAATATTCTTCAACGCTCATGTATTATCTCAAACGAGCGGATGGCTGAGCTAAGGAGAAACCATGAACATTGCAATGTACCCGGGCAGCTTTGACCCCATTACCAACGGGCATCTGGACATAATCAAACGAAGCGTAAAAGTATTTGACAAAGTGAATGTTGTGGTAATGTAAAACCCCAAAAAAAAATACATCTTCAGTATCGAAGAACGCATGCAGATGGTCAATGAAAGCATCGGAAACCTGAAGGATAAGGTGACCGTAAGCCATTACGAGGGACTGCTGGTGGATTATTGCGCGATGAAAAGCATTTATACCATCATCCGCGGCCTTCGCGCCCTTACGGATTTTGACTATGAATTTCAGATGGCGTTAACCAACCGCCAGCTTAACAATAAAGTGGACAGCGTTCTGTTTGTGACCAACAATAATTATTCCTATATCAGCAGCAGCATGGTCAACGAGATCGCATCCTATCAAGGCGATGTATCCTTTATGGTGCCGCCGAATGTCAACGCAAAACTCATTTCAAAATATAAAAATGCCGGAGGTAAAGAATGAAAATATACGAAATATTGGATAAGCTTCAATATGCGATTGAAAATGCCTCTAATGTGCCTTTGACAAGCAAGATCATGCTGGACAAAGACGAGATCCTCGATATGATCGACGACCTCAGAGGTACGATACCGGTCGAAGTGAAGGAAGCCAAACGCATAGCGGAGGACGAGATCAGAATCAAGCAGGCAGCGCAGAGAAAAGCGGATTCCATGATCGAGGAAGCGAGAACGCAGAAACAGCATCTCATCGAAACCAACAACATCACCAAAAACGCGTATGAGGAAGCGGACGCCATTGTACGCGACGCAAAAATGGAAGCCAACAAGCTTCGAATCCGATCCATCGAATACGTGACCAATCTGCTTTCCAAAACGCAGGACGAACTGCGTTCCATCATATCCACCATCGACGAAAACAAAAGCGAGCTCAAAGACAAGAAAAAAGCGGTTGCCAATGTCAAAAACGCAGAATAGCTACATAGGAGAAGGGGTCAATCCTCTTCTTTTTTTATTCCTTTAAATATTCGTTAAACAAATACTGCAAGCGTCCGATAATTCATATGACGACAGTAGAATATAATAAACGGAGGCCATCTATGAAGTGGTATGCGGATCTTTCGGTAGGCAATAATACCGTAGACGAACAGCACAAAAAATTGTTTGAGGTAGTGGAAAATTTGATCGACGCCTGCAATCAGAAAAAAGGCAACGAAGAAGTCGGCAAAACGCTCAAGTTTTTATTGGATTACACCAGAAACCATTTTAGGGACGAAGAAGCGCTGATGATGAAATACGGTTATCCAAAAATCGTGGATCATAAAAAAGAACATGACGCTTTCGCCAAAGAGGTAGCCGAAAAAGTCGACGCTTTCAACAAAGGCGGTGCCGGCGTAGCGGTTGTGCTGCAGGTCATGAATCAGGCAAATTCATGGCTGATCAATCACATCATGAAAATGGACAAGGAAGTCGGAAAGCATATCCTTTCAAAAGCCTGACTCTCTCATGAAATTGTATTGCTTGCGCAGAGATGCGCAAGTATTTTTTAATTAAGTCCATAAAGTAAAATTGCGACATGCCCGAAGACTGGCGCAATGACATAGACGAGCTTTATTTATCTTCGACAATGTATCAAGCACGCTCAGGTATGTATTCAAGGCTGAGTTCTATATCCCTGACGGCGCAGCGAACTTATAAAAGTTGGACTTGTACAAATGCTTTAATTGCCGTTGAACTTAACAATTGAACTGCGCTCCGCAAGCTTTTTTTGCTGTTTAAACATTGCGGAGCGGATGCGCCTCAGGACATGTACGTGTTCCCTATTTTTTGATCGCCCAGGATATTCAGGGCGTTTTTAAGCGTGGTTTTATTTTTAAACTCGATTTCTGCCTTGCGGGGAACAGGTTCATAAAGATCCTTCGGGTCATCCCATTCGCGCGGCAATGGCAAAGGGCTGTACG
>DAITPG010000107.1:0-7898 GCA_036833715.1 Eubacteriaceae bacterium
GTGCTTTTCGTTGGATATCACGATGATCTCGCCGCTTTTGTCGTTCTCTCTGATGCCTTCGATGCAGCCTACGGCAGCCGTTGAGTTTCCTATAATCACATATTTCATCGCTTATCTCTCCTCAAACACAATGGCGTTGTTGATGCAGCCCTTCACGCAAACGGGTTCGCCGCCCGCGTTGGCAATGCAAAGCTCGCACTTTTGGACAGCCGTTTCCTCGGAAGGCATGATGGCGCCGTACGGGCAGGATAAAATGCAGGTATAGCAGCCGACGCATTTTTCCTTGTCGATCATAATAATGCCGTCGCTGACGGTCAACGCGCCGCTGATGCAGCCCTTTACGCACAAAGGATCCTCACAATGGCGGCACGATACTGCAAAGTTGACGTTGTTGCCTTCTTCGATTTTGATGCGGGGCTTTATGGCCACATCCTTAAGGGCCTTGACCATGTCATCCTTACCCGAATTCGCAAACGCGCAGTAATATTCGCAAAGATGGCAGCCCAGGCACCATTTTTCGTTCACATAAACTCTTTTCATTTATTTCACCTTTAATCTATATTGTCAAAACTGCTTGAATTTTCAGAAAATGATACCTAAAGCTTTTCGTTTCCGAGGGGCCGGGATATATCCGTCAGCGAGGCGCGACAAACTTTGACAGCTATTTGTCAAGAGAAAAGACTTGCCTATGAAAAATTTCGGAGATATCCCGTAAGGCGGCCCGACTGATTCTTTTAAAATCGAAACAAGATAAGGTCGGCCGCACGGGTTCTTATGGATTTGCGGTTGGGATTGAAGCGTTTTGCGTTTATTCGCCGGCGTGCTTAATCCCGAGCACTTCCAGTTCCTTTTCGTTGAGTCCCACTCCGCGCAGCATCAGGCGGTTTCCCCGAAGCGCTTCAATGGAGTTGATGCCCATGCCGCCCATCATTTCTTCGATTTCATGGTTCCAGGCGGTCACAAGGTTGATCAGCCGTTTGTATCCGACATCCGGATTTAAGCGTTTGACAAGTTCGGGAACCTGCGTGGCGATGCCCCAGTTGCATTTTCCGCTGTGGCAGGACCGGCACAAGTGGCAGCCGAGTGCCATCAGCGCGCTGGAAGCGACATAGATCGCATCCGCGCCAAGCGCGATCGCTTTGACGATATCGGCGCTGTTTCGAATGCCTCCGCCGACCACAAGGCTGACCTCGTCGCGGATGCCTTCCTCGCGCAGGCGCGTATCCACGCTGGCAAGCGCAAGTTCGATGGGCAGCCCCACATTATCACGAATACGTGTGGGCGCCGCTCCGGTACCTCCGCGGAAACCGTCGATGGCGATGATATCCGCGCCGCTGCGGGCGATGCCGCTTGCGATGGCCGCCACATTGTGAACGGCGGCGATCTTAACGATAACGGGCTTTGTATAGTTGGACGCTTCTTTGAGCGAATAGATCAGCTGACGGAGATCCTCGATGGAATAGATATCGTGATGCGGCGCGGGAGAAATCGCGTCCGAGCCTTCGGGAATCATGCGGGTGCGGGAGATATCCGCAACGATTTTGGCGCCGGGCAGATGTCCGCCGATGCCGGGTTTTGCGCCCTGCCCCATTTTGATCTCGATGGCGGCTCCGCTGTTGAGGTAATCCTTATGGACGCCAAAACGTCCCGATGCCACCTGAACGATGGTATTTTTGCCGTATTTATAGAAATCCGCGTGCAGCCCGCCTTCGCCGGTATTGTAGTAAGTACCGAGCGCTTCGGCGGCGCGGGCCAGGCTTTCGTGCGCGTTGTAGCTGATGGAGCCGTAGGACATGGCCGAAAACATTACGGGCACGCTGAGCTTCAGCTGCGGCGTAAGATTGTTGATAAGCTTTCCGTTTTGGTCGCGCGCGATCTTGCCCGGCTTTTTGCCGAGAAATACGCGGGATTCCATCGGTTCGCGCAGCGGGTCGATGGACGGATTGGTGACTTGTGAAGCGTTGATGAGCATTTTATCCCAGTATACGGGATATTTTGCCGGATTGCCCATGGAAGAGAGCAGCACGCCGCCGCTGGCCGCCTGACGGTAGATTTCCGTGATGGCGCTTTTGTCCCAGTTGGCATTTTCTCTGAAGTCATGGTCGGTCTTTACGACTTTGAGCGCGCGCACGGGACAGATGGATACGCAGCGGTGGCAGTTGACGCATTTCATGTCGTCCGACATCATTTTTTTAAGATCCTCATCGTAATAATGCGCTTCGTTGGCGCACTGGCGCTCGCAGGCCCTGCATTCGATGCAGCGGTCGTAATTTCTGACGATCTCGTGTTCGGGATATAAAAAATCTATACTCATAGGATCAATAACCTTCCTTTGCAGTGACGATGACCGGCTGCCCGCCGCTGGGAGCCCACAATTTATCGAGCTGCGGCGCGATAACGCGGATGCCGCATTCCTCGCTGGAAACGTAGACCATGTCGTCTTTTTCGCCCACCACCATCGAGCGCAGCTTGAGGCGGTCGTTGAGCGCCATCATGCCGTTTTCGAAGCCGAAGATGATGGAAAACGGCCCCGTGATCAGCATACTTGAAAACATAGTGCGCAGATAGGTGTGCAGCTCTTTTTCCTCTTTATCCATTTTTTCGATCACGCTCCAGAACGGAGCGGCAATGACCTTGGCCACTTCATCGAGCGTGAGCCCCTGCCTTCTGTGCAGGTAGTCGATGATATAGGTGATCGCTTCGGTGTCGGTAAGCAGCGTGCATTTGTAGCCGAACATTTCGACCGTCCGCCTGTTGGCGTCGTAAGAAGATATTTCTCCGTTATGTACCACCGTATAATCCAATAGGCTGAAAGGATGCGCTCCGCCCCACCAGCCGGGCGTATTGGTGGGATAACGGCCGTGCGCCGTCCAGCAGTAAGCGCTGTAATCTTCAAGCCTGAAAAATCTGCCGATATCTTCGGGGAAACCCACCCCTTTGAAGGTGCCCATGTTTTTCCCGCTGGAAAACACATAGGCCGACTCTATATTGACATTGATGTGCATCACGCAGTAAACGACATATTCTTTTTCATCAAAGTTGAGCTCCTCGATCTTTTCGGATCTTGGATTTAAGAAATACCGCCAGATCATGGGCTTTTCGCCGATTATATGCTGGTCGCGGGTAGGGATTTCTCCGCAGGCGACCGTTTCAAAATGCTCATCGAGATATTTTTCGCATTCGTCTTTGGCTTCCGCCGTCTGATAAAACAAATGGAATGCATAATTATCCTTATATTCGGGATAGATCCCGTAACCCGCGAAACCGCCGCCCAAGCCGTTGGATCGGTCGTGCATCGTTTCGATGGAGCGGATGATGATATCTCCCGACATCAATTTCTTTTCTTTTGAAAAAATGCCCGATATTGCGCAGCCCGAAGGTATTCTTATCTCGCCTTCTTTTTTCATGACCATGTTTCCTTTCGTCCTTTGAATCCTAAACAGAAATGGTGTTTACCTTATCTTTTTAAATAAAGGCGTCCATAAAAGGTAAAGAAAATAATCTTTACCCGGTGAACGCCAATGTCCATTTTTGTAATTATATCTGTTTTTAAATTGCGTGTCAATAAATTTTTATTGAATAAAATTTCTCTTACATATTAATATAAAATAAAAGTAAACTTTTAATATTATTAATTCATATATTCAAATAATCGTGCATAAAAATGCAAAATCGCCGTAAAATTTATTAAGAAAACTGTTGACAACATACCGGCCATCTAATATAATGTATTAAACAGCAAAGGCGCTGCAGGTAGAATATACCCTGTGCGCCTTTTTTCAATCTTAATTACAATAAACAAAGGGGTAAGTATTATGTACAACGTATCTGAACTATTCGGCAGCATGGTATTTAATGATAAGGTAATGAAAGACAGATTACCCAAAAATACTTATGTGAAACTCAGAAATGCCATTGATACGGGAACCGCCTTGGATCTGGACGTCGCTCATGTCGTTGCCAACGCAATGAAAGACTGGGCCATCGAAAAGGGCGCAACCCACTTCACGCACTGGTTCCAGCCGATGACAGGCATCACCGCCGAAAAACATGACAGTTTCATCTCTCCCACGGGAAAAGGAAACATCATCATGGAATTCTCGGGAAAAGAACTCATCAAGGGCGAACCGGACGCATCCAGCTTCCCTTCGGGCGGTTTGAGAGCGACCTTTGAAGCCAGAGGCTACACCGCCTGGGATCCCTCCTCCTACGCTTTCATCAAAGACGGCATCTTATGCATACCGACCGCATTCTGCTCTTACACTGGAGAAGCGCTGGATAAGAAAACGCCGCTGCTCCGTTCTATGGAATCTTTAAACAAACAGGCGATCCGCGTTTTAAGACTGCTGGGCGACACCGCATCGCAGCGCGTGGTACCGACCGTGGGACCGGAACAGGAATATTTCCTTGTAGATAAAGAGTTACATAACAAACGTAACGACTTAAAATACACCAACAGAACGCTTTTCGGAGCTAAACCGCCGAAAGGACAGGAATTGGAAGATCATTACTTCGGTTCCATCAAACCCAGAATCTCCGCCTTCATGAAAGAATTAAACGAAGAACTTTGGAAACTGGGCATTTACGCAAAAACTCAGCACAACGAAGTTGCTCCGGCGCAGCACGAGCTTGCACCGATCTTCAATGAAACCAATGTCGCCAGCGACCACAATCAGCTGACCATGGAAATGATGAAAAAAATTGCCGATAAACACGGCCTGGTCTGCCTGCTGCATGAAAAACCGTTTGCCGGCATCAACGGCAGCGGCAAGCACAACAACTGGTCGATGGGAACCGACACCGGCATCAACCTTTTGGAACCCGGCGACACGCCGTGGACGAATACCCGTTTCCTCGTATTCTTGGCAGCAGTCATCAAAGCGGTCGACGAACATCAGGATCTGCTCCGTTTATCGGTAGCGACTGCCGGCAACGACCACAGACTCGGCGCCAACGAAGCTCCTCCGGCGATCATATCCATGTTTGTCGGCGACGAGCTCAACAATATCCTTGAATCCATCGAAAGCGGAAAAGACTATGTCGATCAGTACAACCGCATCATGGAAATCAACGCATCCATCCTTCCCAATTTCCCGAAGGAAACGACCGACAGAAACAGAACCTCGCCGTTCGCTTTCACGGGCAACAAATTCGAATTCCGTATGCTCGGCTCCAGCCTTTCCATCGCAGGGCCCAACATCGTGCTCAATACGATCTTATCCGATTCCCTGTGCCAGTTTGCCGATCAGCTTGAAAAAGAAAGCGATATTGAAAGCGCAATCAAAAAACTGGTGCTGGACACCATCGTCAAACATAAACGCATCATCTTCAACGGCAACAACTATGCCGAAGAATGGGTGGTAGAAGCGGAAAAAAGAGGCCTGTTGAACCTCAAATCCACACCCGAAGCGTTGGAATGCTATCCGTCCGAAAAGAACATTGCTCTTTTATCCAAGTTCAATGTTTTAAACGAAACGGAAGTCCACTCCAGATACGAGATCATGATGGAAGCGTACTGCAAAACCTTAAACATCGAAGCGCTTACCATGATCGAAATGGTTCAGAGAGAAATTCTCCCGGCAGCCGCTTCTTACATCGATAAGCTGTGTGAACTGGCAGTCAAAAAAGCGAAGATTTCCACCGCCATCCCCAATTCCATGGAAACGGAACTAGTTACCAAACTGTCCGCACTGACAGATAATTTATACAAAAAAGTCAACGATCTGCAGACAGCGGTCATGAATACCAAAAACTATGAAAACGCCCACGAGCTCGCTCATTATTACAGAGACACCGTATTTGCGGAAATGAATGAGCTCAGAGCCATCGCCGATGAGATCGAACCGATGGTCGGCAAGGATTTCTGGCCGTTCCCGACCTACGGCGAACTGCTGATCTTCTAAAATTCACCTTACCGTTTTAAAGATTTAAATGCACAAAGATGTGTATCCCCAAGGGGTACGCATCTTTTTTGTTTTTATAGATATTCATACAACTTCGCCGAAGACGGCGTTAAACGATATTCATCATTATGGCAATCCATTGCATGGTGATTGATATAAAAAAAATATTGCAGGGCAGCACTCCATTAAGCCTTGTACGACTGAAGGAGGTCAATTATGTATTCTGAAACAAGTACGATTTGGGTACTCTTAGCGGCAGCATTGGTATTCTTTATGCAAGCCGGCTTCGCAATGGTGGAAACCGGATTCACCAGAGCAAAAAATGCAGCCAATATCATTATGAAAAACCTCATGGACTTTGCAATCGGTTCAGTGATTTTCTGGATATTGGGCTTTGGAATTATGTTCGGTGACGGCAACGGTATCATTGGATCGATCGATCTGTTTTTACAAGCCGATTATTCATTCCTTGGACTTACGATTCCTTTATATGCATTCGTCATTTTCCAGACGGTATTTTGCGCTACGGCGGCAACGATCGTTTCCGGAGCGATGGCGGAAAGAACGAAATTTATTTCTTATGTTATTTACAGCTTTATGATCAGCGCAGTGATCTATCCGATCAGCGGTCACTGGATATGGGGCGGCGGCTGGCTTTACCAGATGGGCTTTATTGATTTCGCCGGTTCCACAGCAGTTCATATGGTCGGCGGCGTTGCGGCTCTCGTAGGCGCGGCGATGCTTGGACCCCGTATCGGAAAATACGGCAAAGACGGCAAACCCAAAGCGATTTTAGGCCACAGCCTAACGCTCGGCGCTCTCGGCGTATTTATCTTATGGTTCGGCTGGTTCGGATTCAACCCGGGCTCCACCTTAAGCGCAAGCGGAGACGACACCCTTGTCGCTATCGGCAAAATCTTCGTGACCACCAACCTCGCTGCGGCAGTGGCTGCATGCGCAACCATGACCTTAACCTGGTTCAGATATAAAAAACCCGATGTTTCTATGACCTTAAACGGCGCTTTGGCCGGCTTGGTAGCCATTACGGCGGGCTGCAACGCGGTATCTCCCGTAGGCGCAGCGATCATCGGCTTGATCGCAGGTATCGTAATCGTATTTGCGGTCGAATTCTTCGACAAAGTCGCTAAAATCGACGACCCGGTTGGCGCAATCAGCGTACACGGCGTCTGCGGTTCACTCGGCACCTTACTGGTAGGCATATTTGCCGTAGACGGCGGCCTCGCTTACGGCGGCGGCTTCGCGCTGCTGGGCGTTCAGGCGATCGGCGTATTCTCGGTAATGGCTTATGTGGCGGTTACCATGGCCATCATCTTCTTCCTTATCAAGAAAACCGTCGGACTCAGAGTTCACGCCGAAGAAGAAATCCAGGGCCTTGACATCAGCGAACACGGACTCGCAAGCAGCTATGCTGACTTTGCGGCTTCCAATATCGTTACCAGCTATGGCCCGGTAAGCGAAACGGAAATCACCGAAAACGATTCGATCGTTACGGTCGCTCCCACACCCGCCAAAGAAAAATCAGCGGACGGAATGAAGATGACGAGTATCGTCGTTATCACCAAACCGACGATGTTTGACACCTTAAAAGCGGCTCTTGAAAAGATCGGCATCACCGGCATGACGGTAACGCAGGTTGCCGGCTGCGGAATGCAGAAAGGCCGCACGGAATATTACCGCGGCGTAGAAGTGGAAATGAATCTGCTTCCGAAAGTCAAAGTCGAAATCGTTGTGTGCAAAGTACCCGTCAAAACGGTTACGGACACCATCAAAAAGGCGCTTTACACCAACAATATCGGCGACGGCAAGATCTTTGTGTACGATGTTGAAAATGTCATCAAAGTACGCACCGGAGAAGAAGGCTACGACGCACTTCAGGATGAAGAATAAATTTCAGTTAAATCGTCCTTGCGGTTTTATCCGCCGCAGGTGATTTAAAATACTCTTTCTAAGTTTATTGTAACAGGGGGAACGGCC
>DAITPG010000108.1:0-7835 GCA_036833715.1 Eubacteriaceae bacterium
TCAAAACTGTCTTTGTTGTCTTTGATTTCGGGTTCAAGAGATAATATCTCGATGCTGCGCTTAAATCCGGTGATCGCCTTCTGGTAATCTTCCGTCAGAGCTGTGAATCTTCTAACCGGCTGGACGAAAATATTGACAAACATCAAAAACTCAACCAATACGCCTACTGTCATTTTATCGACATAGATCAGATATCCCCCCACGAAAATAACCACTACATTTAAAAATCCGGTAAAAAAATGCATATTGCTGATAAATAAAGACATGTACTTCATCGTTTTAACGCGAACATTGCGGTACGAGATGCAGGTCTCTCCGTAACGCTCGATCTCATAATCTTCGTTGGTGAATGCCTTTACAACCCGAATACCGGAAATGCTGTCTTCAATATGCGCCGTTATATCGGCGTTTTTCTTTTTGACGTCCATATAGGCGTCTTCCCATTTATTGTTGTTCACTACAGCGGCAATCAGCATGATGGGAACCAATAAAAATATGACCAGCGTCAAGGGAACGTTGGAGCGGATCATTAGGATAAAAGAACCGATCAAAATAAAGATCGAGATAAAAAAATCTTCGGGCCCGTGATGCGCAAATTCAGCGATGTCAGTTATATCGCTGGTCATACGGGAGATCAGATGCCCCGTTCTTTGGTTGTCGAAATACGAAAATGACAAGGTCTGCACATGTCGATAGACCCGTTCACGCATGTCAAGCTCTATTCGCATACCGAGGATATGTCCGTAATACGATACGATGAACTCAAACAGATATTTGAGCATATACGCAATCACGGTTGCCGCGCACAAATAGAGCATCAAATCCATTTTTTTTGCGGGTATAATGTCATCAATAATAAAGCTCACCAACACGGGAAACGCCATATCGATTGCAGACATTAAAAAAGATGCTGAAAGATCCAGTATCAATAGTTTTACGTGAGATCTATACAATTCTAAAAATTTTTTGAACATAAGTTAATTAAATGCCCCCGGATAATATTACTTCTATAAATATACTTCATTATCATCAATAAAACAAGCAAAACCGAAATCTGTTTAAATTTCTGAAAATTTTTGGAGCTCACTATAAAAAATGCTATAATTTAACATAAGACAAACAGAAAGGCAGCCGAACATGAACACAGGACATCGATTGATCCCAAAAGAAGAATTGCATCTACGAATGAGTAAGTTTTTATCCGAAATGGAACGTTCTTTTCCCGATTGGGAAATGGCCGTGATCTCTTCCGATATCAATATTTTTTATTTTACCGGCACCTTGCAGTACGGCCTGATCGTCATCCGCCGGGAATGCGAACCGGTGTTTTGGGTAAGGAACAGTTTCGAGCGTGCGATGCTGGAAAGCCGCTTTCAAAATATCCGCCCGATGCCTTCCTTCAAAACGGCGGCCGCGGAATACTCCCATTTACCCGACACGATATATCTCGAAAAAACCAAAATGAGCCTGAGCTGGTTTGAGATGTTTTCGAAGCACTTCAAATTTACCCGTTCGGTAGCCGTAGACAGAGTATTACAGAAAACGAGAAGCGTTAAAACCGATCTGGAATTATCTTATCAAAGGACAGCAGGACACAATCATCGCATATTGCTGGAAGAAAAGGTGCCGCTGATGCTTAAAGAAGGCATATCGGAAGCCGAACTCGGCGGCGAGATATTCAACGAAGCGATGAAGCTGGGCCATCACGGTGTCAGCCGGTTTTCAGGCGATAACGGCGATTTGTCGTTTGGCTATGTGTCGTTTTCGGAAAGCGGCCTTTATCCGGTTAATTTTGACAGTCCGGACGGAAATATCGGTGTTTCGATAGCGACGCCCTATATCGGAAGTTGTATGCGCAGGCTGAAAAAAGGCGATATGGTTTTTGTGGATATAGGTTTTGGATACGAAGGCTACAATACGGACAAAACTTTTATGTACTCCTTCGGCAAAAAGCCGTATGTAGCCGTTTCCGATACGCATAAACGATGTGCCGAAATTTTATTTGCGATTTCTGAAAAATTAACTGTAGGGAGCGTTCCGTCCGAAATATATGATTCGATCCTTTCGGGCTTGGATGAAAAATTCCTGGAGAATTTCATGGGTTATAAAGACCGAAAAGTGAAGTTTCTTGGGCACGGCATCGGTTTATACGTTGACGAATACCCAGCCATTGCCAGAGGATTTAACGAACCGCTTCAAAAAAATATGACGATTGCGATCGAACCGAAATGCGGAATGGATGGATACGGAACGGTAGGCGTGGAGGAAACTTTTGCAGTTACCGAAGAAAATGCGGAATGTTTAACCGCATTAAACCCAAGAATTATTGAAATTTGACATCAAAAAAGGCATAAACGCAAAGCGCTTATGCCTTTATTTTTATCTTTTATTATTCGACAAAAGATACTTTAACGATGGTAACGGGAAGCTTGGTTACATCATTAGTAAACGCATCGGTTTTGATACCGGTTGCGATACCGTTGGTGTCTGCTTTTAATGCAGCAAATATTTTGTCGTAATCTGCTTGTTTAAAGGCAGTAAATTTGGAAGTAGCCATCGGAAGAGCAACGCCGCTGACTTCAACACCGAGTTTTTCGCTCTTACCGCCCGGGAATTTATCGGCATAGAAAGATTTAAGAGCCGAATAAACGGAACCGGTAAGGTCTTTCATAGCGGATGTGATAACGGTAGCGGATTCGTTGGATTGGTCAACGTCAACACCAATCACTTTGTTGTTGTTTACTTCGGCAGCTGCCATAACAGAGTTGCCAACTGCTCCGCCGCAGCCGAAGATGACCTGAGTGCCGGATGCAAACCAGCTGGCAGCCATAGCCTGTACTTCGGGAGTCGCTTTGAAATCGCCTGTGTAGTGGTATTTCATTTCGATGCTGGCAATGCCCATTTCTTTAGCCGCATATTCTGCGCCCTGAACAAAGCCATATCCGAAACGGACGACCGCGGGGACAGCCATACCGCCCATGAAGCCGAGTTTTGTGTTGCCGTCTTTGACAGCCGCATAACCGGCGAGGAAGCCTGCTTGTTCTTCTTTATAGAAGATAGAATACACATTGTTTTTGATCGTGAAATCCGGAGCTGCGGAATCATAAGTAGCCATCGTTACGAAATCGGTAACATTATGCGGTGATCCGTCCAAAATCACAAATTTCACTTCGGGATATAAGGTCTGCGCTTTATGCACGGGGTTTTCAAAAAGGAAACCCGGTGTTACGATGATCTTCGCACCGCCGTCAACGGCAAGTTTGATCGCATCAAGGTAAGCGTTCATCGAAGCTTCCACAGGTTGGTAATATTTGTAAGAAACCTTGTTTTCTTCCGCGTATTTCTTTACGCCTTCCCAAGCGCCCTGGTTGAATGATTTATCGTCGATGGTACCTTTATCGGTGATGAGAGCGATCTCATATTTCTTGGACGCGCCGCTGCAGCCGAAAATAGAAAAAGCCAATGCGACAATACATAAAACAGTAATCAGTTTTTTCATTTTTCCTCCTCATTTTGCAATAAATTTAGTTTATTTATTACCAATGTTACAATTTTAAATCAATTACACGTAAAATTCAAGTAATATTACAACACTTTACACAATACAGTATAAAATGACATCTCAAACTTAACTTTTTTTATTATGATACTATTTCTCAAGAATCACTAAATGAAGCAGAGAAAAAAAATCGCTTCCGTTAATGAATTTTTCTGAAAGATTCAGCCACAAAAAAAACCTGCCGAAACAGGTTTGTCAGCTTATTTGATAGCAATCACTTGGCCCGGTTTCAGTAGAAACTCAACAGGCGGCAGCTCATTTTGATATTTTTTATATACTTTAGAAGTATTGAACAGCCAATTCATCGTATCGTATTTTTTATTGGGCAGATGCGTTACGATCACCTTTTGCGGTTTGATATTGGATATGATCTTTCTGCCGGCCGCAAGGCCGATAAACGGAAACGGAACGATAAGCACATCCACATGTTTTTCAAACATTTTTGCGCTTTGAAAATTGAATATAGAAGCCTGGGCATCCCCCACATGAAGAAACACGCGGTTTTTGATTTCAAATAGAAATGCAAAATTTTCAACGCCCTGATAAGTTTCACCGTCATGCGCCATGGAGATGATTTCAAAGGGTATTTCGCGCAGATTCATTTGAATGGATTTGTATCGGCTAAGCTCAATGGATCTTATTTGACTTGCAAGAATGTCGTTGTAATTGGTGCAGGCCGAAAGCATGTCCAGTACCGATTTTGTGGCAATCAATTGAATATGCTTATTTCGTTTTAAAATTTCGTTGGTGGTCATAGCGTCAAAATGATCGGTATGATGGTGTGTAAAAAACATAAGATCGATATTGTTAAACGGTTCTTTATTTAAAAGCATCTTTTCGATGGTTCTGTCATGCACGGGGTAATAGGGTTTCATTGTTTGAGTATGTACACCGTCGATCACGATTTTTTTGTCTTTATATTGGATGCAAACGCCCGAATTTGCGATGTATGTCAGTTCTATTTTTGCCTTTGAGAACATTTGAGCCTCCTTAATTGACACTATTATACCTTTTTTCTTATTATATACGGTAATGTTTTGCTAAAACAAGGGAAACTAATTTTTTTTTAATAAATTCTCAATATGATATTAATTCAGTTTAAATATATTATAATAATAATGGTGAATTCAAATGGATATGGATAAAATTACCGAATTATGCGATAAAACCTCTTTCAGCCGAAAAAAATGCGAAAAGGTCTTACGGGATAAAAACGGAAATATGCAGGAAGCTCTCGAGTACCTGATGAAACTTAGGGAGAATAAAACCGAAGTTGCCTTGGATAACTTAAGCGCTTATATTATCGGTGAAAAAGGCAAGAAGTTTACTATATACGATAAGGATAAAGTACTGATTTCTTTTCCCATCGTTATTGCGATCCTATTTTTATTGTTTTTTAACGTAGCATCTTGGATCATAGCCTTATTGCTGGTATTGTTGCTTGCATTTGACTTGGATATAAAGATCGAATCGAACATAAAGAAAACAAAACAAGAATACGGAACGATCCCGGTTTCTGCCTATAGAAACAACAACCGGTCGGAAAAAAAAACTTCATCCGATACAAACCGGGAAGGTTCTGCGGATTATAATGAATTAACGATCGAATAATTGGAGGGTTTTCATGAAGAAGGTATTGATAATTGAGGATGAACAAAAAATATCCCGCTTTTTACAATTGGAGCTTAAACATGAAGGATATATTTCCGACGCGTCCCCAGATGGACGGGAAGGATATAAAATGGCGCAGAGCGGCAATTATGATTTGATCATTCTTGACCTTATGCTTCCCAATTTAAGCGGCATCGAAATATGCAGACGCCTGCGAAGCGAAGGCATCAACGTGCCGATCATTATGCTGACGGCGAAAGACGATGTTTCCGACAAGGTCACAGGCCTTGACGTAGGGGCGGATGATTACATGACCAAGCCCTTTGCGATCGAGGAGCTGCTGGCGCGCATGCGCGTTGCGCTTAAAAAACAAACGAAATCGGCCGAAGCGCCGATCATCAAAGCCGGAAGGATCACGCTGGACCGAAATAAATATGAAGTCCGCTTCGATGAAACATTGATCGTTCTGACAAAAAAAGAATTTGAATTGCTCGCCTATTTGATGACCAATAAAAATTTGGTACTTTCGCGCGAGCAGATCGTGGAAAATGTTTGGGGATATGAGTACGAAGCCGAAACCAACGTCACAGACGTATATATCCGTTATTTAAGAAGCAAAATAGACGAAGAATTCGGCACGAATTACATAAAAACAGTGCGAGGGATCGGCTATCAGTTTAAAGATGAGTAAGAAGAATGAAAAAAACTTCCCGAATCTATACAAAATATAAATATTCTTTGCGGAAAAGGATATCTTCCACCTATATATCGATTTATATCGTCATCTGCATTATTATGATGGTTACATTTATTGCGGGTTACGCCCTGTATTCTTTTTCGAAATTTTCTTCCTACACTCCCACGATCGCGAACAGCATCATTACCAAAATAAGCAGCGAAGAATCGATCGAAGAGGATGAATTCCGTTTTTTTCTTTCCTCGCTTGCGGCGGATTCAGGAGCTGCGGAGGTTTTTGTTTACAACAGCGCAAATACCCTGATTGCCGCAACCTCTTACGCAAAGTCGAACATCGACTTTTTTGATGATGTCGACCGCAATGTGTTTACTTCTTTATTTCCGCAGTTTTCAAAAATTCAGGAAGGCTATTACGCCGACATTTACAGTGCTCCGTACGATAAATATCCGGTGAAGATCGTTGTTTTTTATTCGATCGGCAATACGCTGCAGGATTATATTTTTATTGCGGAGCTGCTGGGAGCCACCATGGCGGCAGGCCTGCTTTTATTTATGATCGTCGGGTTTTCCAGAACCGACACGATGCTCAAGCCGATTTCCGAAATGACCAAAGTGGCCAAATTGATCAGCGGCGAAAACATGAATTTACGAATCGATGAAAAGGACGCAAAGTTTGAGCTTAAGGAGCTGGCGGCTACCATCAACAGCATGATCGACCGCATCCAGCTATCGTATGACAAGCAAAAGCGGTTCGTATCGGACGTGTCGCACGAACTCCGAACACCGATTGCCGTTATTTCGGGTTATGGAGCCATGCTGAAGCGCTGGGGAAAAAACGATCCCGAAATATTGGACGAGTCCATCGACGCGATCATCAACGAAGCCTCCAACATGAACGATCTGGTTGAAAAGTTGCTGTTTTTGGCCCGACACGACAATGAAAACATCAAATTTGAGATGCAGGAAACCGATGTCAGCAAGATCTGCGAAGATCTGGTCAAGGAAACGATATTAGTTCATGAAGATTTTAAGGTGGAACTGGATATTAAAGAAGCCGTTATCGCCAATGTCGATGAAATGCGCATCAAGCAATGCTTCAGAATTTTTATCGACAACGCCTTAAAATATTCCTTCGATAAAAAAGAGATCAAGATAGCGCTCTATCCCCAAGAGGACAGCTTTGTGTTTACCGTGAAGGACAGCGGCATCGGCATATCAAAGGAAGACCTGCCCAACATTTTTGACCGCTTTTACCGCGCGGATGAGTCCCGAACAAAGGCAACGGGCGGATACGGGCTGGGGCTCGCGATGGCGAAGATCATTGTGCTTGGGCATAAAGGAAAGATCAACGTGCGCAGCAAGATCAACGAAGGCAGCGAATTTATTATTAAAATACCGCTGTTTCCCAAAATCGAAAAACAGGCGAAGAGTTTTCTGAAAAAATAGCATCATTATACGGGTTAGCCCATGGCATTGGTAGCATCTTAAACGCCTATTAAACTGTCAAACAGGTTCTAAATTCAAACTTAATTTACGAATCCAAAATAATCAGTTCAGACTTGATTCGCATTAAAAATAGCTGTCTCTTCATAAAGATGATTCCATCAGCCATTTTGGTATAACATCAATAAAAGATCAGAGCTAGAAAGATATTATTGATATATATTTTAATGATATATTTATAAGTATAGAGGTAATAATTTGAAAAAGACAAATATCCAGCCAATTGAGTATTCGGACATAAGAAAGGAATTAGATGCTAATCATGCAATTACTGCTTATAAATGTATATATATTTCAGGTATAAAGGATATTTTACCAAATACTTATTGCCAGATTTATGCAAACGATAAAGAATTAATCAAAGCAGCGAGGATAATAGAAAAATTATGAAATCTTCTTTAAGAATTTATACAAATAACTTGTATATTTATGCTGCGGTAGGATGCGAAACTTACGAATTATATGA
>DAITPG010000109.1:0-7821 GCA_036833715.1 Eubacteriaceae bacterium
CCATATTTTTGTTATCTTCCTCAATAAAAAAAGCTGCTGACTTACTTTGTCAGCAACCTTAAAACCGCCTTACGGCGGTTTCAATTTTGATTATTTGTTTAGAGCTGCTTTTGCGGTCTGCGCAAGTTTGGAGAAGGTTTGTCCATCGTTCATAGCTATATCTGCGAGGATCTTTCTGTCAATTTCGACGCCGGCCACTTTAAGCCCATTCATGAATCTCGAATAGCTGATGTCATTCAATCTGGCAGCGGCATTGATTCTGGTGATCCACAGTCTTCTGAAATCTCTTTTCTTCTGTTTTCTGCCCACGTAAGCGCTTCTTAAAGCTCTCATTACCGCTTCGTTGGCGGGACGATATAACTTGGATTTTGCTCCGTAATAACCTTTAGCAAGTTTTAAAATTTTTCTGTGTTTCTTTTTTGCATTTAAACCTTTTTTTACTCTAGCCATATCTTACTTCCTCCTACTTCACTATGATCTGAGCGATGTTTTGTGCGTCAGCTGCCGCTACATAACCGCCCTTTCTCAAGTTACGTTTTCTTTTGCTGGATTTCTTGTTAAGGATATGGTTTTTATAAGCACTGGATCGTTTAATGATCCCGGACTTTTTTCTTTTAAACCTTTTTGAAGCACCTCTGTGCGATTTCATCTTAGGCATGATGAATCCCTCCGTTATATTATAATTCTATACTTGTTGTTTTTTTGGGGCTAAGTACATCACGTAATTGCGGCCTTCGATTTTGGGCGCTTTTTCTATGATGGTGCCTTCACCGACTAGTTCAAGGATCTTCATAAGAAGAGTGCGGCCGCTTTCCATATAAGCCATTTCTCTTCCTCTGAATCGAACAGAAACTTTTACTTTATCTCCTTCGGAGATAAAT
Source organism: Eubacteriaceae bacterium (assembly GCA_036833715.1). Classification (GTDB taxonomy): domain Bacteria; phylum Bacillota; class Clostridia; order Eubacteriales; family Anaerofustaceae; genus JBGMEA01. The sequence goes on from DAITPG010000109.1 coordinate 882, forward strand.
TTCTGGATATTTTTCACTTTTACTATCAGATCATGCTCCTGTACTCTGACAGAAGTTCTTATCTCTTTGATTTCAGAAACCTTTTGATTTTTCTTTGCTTCTTTTTCTTTCCTGTTCTGTTCATACCTGAATTTCCCGTAATCAAGTATTTTGCAGACAGGAGGATTGGCATCAGGAGATACTTTGACCAAATCAAGTTCTTTGGAATCAGCCAGCGTTAAGGCTTCTTTCAATGGCATAACGCCAAGCATCTGACCGTTTTCGTCGATTATTCTAAGTTCTTTATCCCGAATCTGTTCATTAATTTGGAATTCCTTTATACGAATACACCTCCAATATAAAAAGGACTGCAAGAAATTGCAGTCTAAATACATCACATAAAAAATTTGTAATATATTACCCTGCCGACTTCGGTCGCAAGGTGAGAAGCAACTTCTTCTACTTCATAAGCTATATTATAATAGCATAATAGTTATAATGTGTCAATGATTTAAAGAATTTTATTCAAAAATTCCTTGGTTCTGGAATTTTTCGGATTAACGAATATTTCGCCGGGCTTGCCTTCCTCGACGATCTTCCCTTCATCCATGAATATTACGCGTGTTCCGACTTCTTTCGCAAAGCCCATTTCGTGCGTTACGACGATCATGGTCATGCCCTCTTTGGCCAGCGCCTTCATGACTTCCAGAACTTCACCGACAAGCTCGGGATCAAGTGCCGATGTAGGTTCGTCAAACAGCATGATCTTGGGCTCCATCGCCAATGCGCGCGCGATGGCGACACGCTGCTGCTGACCGCCGGATAAACGGGACGGATATTCATTGGCCTTATCGGAAAGTCCTACTTTTTTTAGCAATTCATGCGCTTTTGTTTCCGCTTCGTTTTTAGAAACCTTTTTAACGATCATCGGCGCGAGCGTTAAGTTTTCCAATACCGTTTTATGCGGGAATAAATTAAAGCGCTGAAATACCATTCCTAATTCTTCGCACATTTCGGCAACTTTTTTGGGGGATATCTTTAGGATGTCCGAATCCTTTTCCCGGTGAGAAACCAATTCATCTTCTATATAAATTTTTCCGTCGGTAATAATTTCCAGATGATTCAGACAACGAAGCATCGTGCTTTTTCCCGAACCGGAAGGCCCGATCACACACAATACTTCTCTTTGTTCCACAATCAAATTGATATCTTTTAAAACTTGAAGCTTTCCAAAAAACTTGTTGATGTTTTCTATTCTGATCATTGACATATTTTAATACCTCTTACTCATACTTTCCGGCAATTTTTTCAAGCTTGTCAAATAATAAACTGGATAGTGTTGTTAAGAAAAGATAAATAGCTCCGGCGTAAAAATAATAGGTCCAATCGCCGCTCGAGGCAAACTGTCGCGTTATTTTCATTAATTCAACCATACCTACAACAGAAACAAGCGAGGTATCTTTTAGAATCATAGTAAATTCATTGCTGAAAGGAGGAAGGACTCGTTTAACTGTCTGAGGAATGATTACTTTGAGCATTGCCTGCGAATAACTCATGCCCAATGCTTTAGATGCTTCCATTTGACCCTTATCAATCGATTCAATACCGGCTCTGATTATTTCAGCTATATAGGCAGCTGTATTTAAGGTTAGTGCTATAACACCGGCAGTAAACATACTCAATGCGATCCTTACATCAAAAAGGTCACGTGACATGATCGGCACGGCAAAATATATGATCATGATTTGTAATAATAGTGGGGTTCCACGAAAAATCCATATGTAGAACCAAGAAAATCCTTGGGCAACCTTGCTCTTTGACATCCTTAAAAAAGCAAAAACAAATGCAAGTAAAACACCCAGAATTATACTTAATAAAGTTAATTCTATTGTTTTTAAAGTTGCTTCCAGTATAGCGCTTGTTTGTGCACTGGTCATAATAATACCTCGTTGTAAAATAATATTTATTAAATAATAACATTAAATAGTCTGAATGAAAAGCAAAAAGTAGATTTTTAGTAATAGATTATTAAGATATAAGTAAAAATGGATTATTTATCAATACAAAAACAAAAGTTCTCCAACTAAAAAAAACCCGCAACAGCGGGTTTTAATTGAATTATTTAAGAACCTTATCGATATTGGTCGTTACATCGGCTCCCATGTATTTTTCGGATAATTTGGTAAGTGTTCCGTCTTTTTGAAGAGCTTTGATGGCTTCATTAATTTTTTTCTGAAGCGCATCATTGCCGAATTTAACTGCAATTCCTAAGGGTTCATTCGTTAATTTGGCGCTGCTGACTTCAAATTTTGTGGGATTCTTAGCAACATAGTCGATAGCAACTACGGAGTCAACGACTACGGCATCTACATGCTCTGCTTCCAATGCAAGGAATGCCTGCTGTATCGTATCATATTTGATCAGCTCAAATTTAGTGGTTTCCAGTTGTTTGGCGCAAGCTTCGTCAGCGGTCGTAGCAAACTGCACGCCGACCTTTTTGCCTGCAAGGTCTTCGGGTTTAGCTACTCCGGTATATCCTTTTCTGACAACGATAAATTGCCCGTTGTTCATATAAGGATCAGTCAATAGCATTTCTTTTTTATCGATGCGCTCCTGCGTGATGCTTACGGACGATATGATGCAGTCATACTTGTCCGCGGCAAGGCCCATGAAAATGCCGTCCCAGCCGGTTTCAACAAATTCGATCTTCAATCCCATTTGTTTGCCGAGAGCCGTGGCGAATTCGATATCGAAGCCTGTCAGTTTTCCGTTTGAATCTTTAAATTCCATCGGCGGATACTCGGGTTCGCATGCGACCATGAGTGTGCCTTCTTTAATGAGCATATCGCTGCTTGCGTTTCCGCAGCCCGCAAATGTAAAGATCATTAAAGCGGCCAGTAAAAGTACAATTATTTTCTTTTTCATTTAATTTCCCCTCCGTGTTTTGTTACAAAATAATATACTAGATAAACGGAAGTTTGTCAAGTTTTAATTGAATATTTATAAGGGAAACTGAATATTTGCTAAAATATATTTTCAGAATACTTTATTTAGTAATGTTTCTGCTCGTTAATGTTTTATTAAATCAAAATAAAAGATGCTTTAAATATACATTTATATATTATTTTATACATTATTTATGCAAGGCAGTTAAACTGTCCGATCGGTTCAAGCAACAAAAAAACAGACTTTTGATGTCTGTTATTTTGTTTAGAAAAGGCTATTCTGCATCAGTTTTTTCGGTTTCATTTTCGTATTCGACAGTGTTCAATACATCAAGCGCATCATTTAAAGTGGCGATCTGTGTGCATAAATCGTCAAGGCTGCAGTCTTTAGACTGCGTTTTTGCTTCATAATAGGCTTTGCCGAGTTCTTTGTATTTCTTTGACAATGCATATTCGATCTTTTCGATCTCGATTTTCTTTTTTGCCGCATCAAACAGCTGCCCCGTTTTTTCGCCTATAATGACTGCTAGTTCGCTTGCTTTTTTTGAAGCTTGTTCAGCAAAAATCTTTGCTTTTGCAACGATCTCATCCACTTTTTCTTTGAATTCTTCATTTTCCATGAGCGTAATCCTCCTACAAGAATTTATTATATTATATCATATTTATAAATTCTATAAGCATTTTTATCGAAATATTCTAAGTATAATTCATTTCTAATAAAGCAGAATAGTAGTATGAATCGACTGTGAATCAATTCAGCGGGACACGTTAAACGGCCATTTCAAATCAAGTAAGTTGATCTCTATCTAATAATTATGTTGGAGGAACGATGAAGAGAACAGATATTTTACCCTTTATTATTACAAGCGGGCTGACCCTATTCAGTGTATTTACGATTTTATATTTTAAAAATGTAATACCTGCAATTATATGTATCGGCATCTATCTTTATTTTATTACAGTCACTATTATTAAAAATAAAGCCTATTCCTATCAAAATGAAGCTTTGAAATTAAACAATGAAAAAATAACCGATCACTCAATCACGCAGAGCAATGTTGACTTTGAAAGTGTTGCGGGCATGGAGGAGATCAAAGAAGAATTGGTGGAAGTTTCTGATTTTCTTCAGAATCCCGAAAAATATAAAAAATTCGGTGCTAAAATTCCCAAAGGAATTTTATTTTACGGCCCTCCGGGGACCGGAAAAACCTTGATTGCAAGGGCGCTTGCCAATGAAAGCCAATCAAATTTTATATATGCGAGCGGTTCCGAATTCATAGAAAAATTTGTCGGCGTTGGAGCCAGCCGTATCCGTTCCCTGTTTGAAAAAGCGGAAAAAAAGGTCCCCTGCATTATTTTTATCGACGAAATCGACGCGATCGGTGTTTCGCGTAATACCGATAATAATTCCGAACGTGATCAGACACTTAATCAATTGCTAATTGAACTGGACGGTTTCAATCAAAACGAAGGGGTTGTCATCGTAGGAGCCACAAACCGAATCGACATGCTGGACAAAGCGTTGATGCGTCCGGGAAGGTTTGACCGTCATATCTATATCGGTAATCCTTGTGTCAACTCGCGTGAAAAAATACTTCAGCTGCATTTGAAAGACAAGCCGTTTAACCCGGCCATCGATGTGCATAGGATCGCATTGAAAACCAGCGGACTCAGCGGTGCGCATTTGGCCAATATCGTTAATGAAGCGGCTCTCATATCGATCCGAAAACAAAAAGAACTCATTTCGGATGATGAACTCAATGAAGCCATCATCAAAACGACCGCAGGTTTAAAAAACGCAAATATGATCCTTACCGAGGAGGAGCGAAAAACCGTTGCCACGCATGAATCCGCGCATGCGCTGGTGGAATGCTTGCTTACGGGGAATGTGCCGGAACGCATCACAATCATTCCGCACGGACAGACCTTAGGCTTTATGCTGGCGGAAGTCAGCGAGGATAAATTTTTGATGTCGCAGGAAGAAATCGAAGACAAAATCTGCGTGCTGCTGGCCGGCCGGGCATCCGAGGAGTTTGTATACCATAAGATTACTACGGGCGCCCAAAACGACCTTGAAAAGGCCAATGAACTGGCAAACTTGATGGTTTGCGAATATGGAATGAGCGCGTTTAAAAACCGTATCTTCACCAAACAATCCGATGCCTTTTTAAGTCAGGAAATCAACAGTGAGATAACAAAGATATTGGATGCGTGTTATGCAAAGACTATGGATATCTTAACCAGAGAACGTGATATTTTAACGCTTTTATCCGATGAGCTATATGCCAAAGAACTACTGAAACAAGGAGATATCAAAAAAATCATTCAAACCGTTTTTGTTTAAAACTAAAATCGGCTGCCCAACGGCAGCCGATTTTTTTTTACATCTGATTCACGATATTTTTGGGACGATCTCCCTTTATAACGGACATCATGTTTTCCCATGATGTTTTATGCATGGTTGCGAATGCCTGCAGCGTGGTTCCGGCGATATGCGGAGTAAACAAAACTTTATAGCGATGTTCCGAAGGAAGATTCAAAAGCGGATTATCGAGCGTGACCGGTTCCGGATTGAGCGTATCGGTTCCCAAGCCTGCCACCTTCCCTTGCACGAGCGCTTTTGCAAGCGCATCCTGGTCGACGATTTCTCCTCTGGCCGTATTTATGATCAGAGCATTGGATTTCATCAAAGCCAGCCGTTCTTCATTGATGAAATTTTCGGTGTCTTTGGTAACGGGCAAATGCAAGCTGATGATATCGCACTCCTTTAAAAGCTCTTCTACGGGCATGTACGCAACGCCAAGTTGTTTTTCCGCATCTTCATTTCTGTAAATATCAAAGCAGCTCATTTTGCATCCAAAAGGCTTCAGCCGTTTTGCCGTTTCCTTAGCGATCACTCCAAAGCCGACAAATCCTACATGACAAGCCGAAATTTCAGTAATGCCGTCCAGGATAAAAGACCCCTTCGCTTCGATCTGTTTTCCTGTCCTTACCATCATATCCCCTTCCAACAGACGGCGCAGCAATCCTATCATCAGCATAACGGCATGCTCCGCTACGGCCGGAGCATTGGCACCTGCATTGTTGCAAACGAAGACATTTTTTGCCTTCGCAGCTTCCGTATCGATTTTGTTGTAAGCTACGCCTTCCGAATGGATCAACTTAAGATTGGGCATTTGATCGATCAAATGCTTGCTTATCTCGCGGATGGCATCCACAAAAATAAAATCCGCATCTCCGGCAAGGTTTAAGAGTTCCTCATCCGTTTTTAAAGCCTCCCCGTAAACAAGCTCCCAGTCTTTGGGAAGTGTATTGATGTCAAAAAATTTTCCTACGCGACCTTTTGAAGTCAGCACTAATACTTTTACCATATCGTTCTCCGATCTTTATGTAATAACCTATAATTTATTATATAACAAAAAAAAATCAATTGCCAACTAAAAAGCTGACAATCGATTTTTTTATATTTATATGGATTTCGTCCGAATTTCATCCATTAAATCCGCCAGGACTTTATCTGCGTCAATCGCGCCTAAATCACCATTTTTTCTGCTTCTTACGTTGATTTGTCCCGCTTCCATTTCTTTTTGTCCTATCACGAACATGTACGGAATTTTTTGGAGTTGAGCCTCTCTTATCTTAAAACCGAGTTTTTCATTTCGGTCATCGATTTCGACTCGTATGCCCGCTTCTTCAAACTGTTTCATGATCTTGATCGTATATTCGTTGTAGGCATCGTTGACAGGCATAAATACCGCCTGCACCGGAGACAGCCATAACGGGAAGGCGCCCGCAAAATGTTCCGTCATAATGCCGATGAAGCGCTCTATGCTGCCAAATATGACCCTATGGATCATAACGGGGCGGTGCTTTTGTCCGTCAGCGCCTACATACGTGAGTTCAAAGCGTTCGGGCATTTGAAAATCCAGCTGAATGGTTCCGCACTGCCATGTTCTGCCGATGCTGTCTCTTAAATGGAAATCGATTTTGGGGCCGTAAAACGCGCCGTCGCCCTC
>DAITPG010000110.1:0-7799 GCA_036833715.1 Eubacteriaceae bacterium
AAAAAAGAACAAACCCGTAGTTCGTTAAAAACTATGGGTTTGTCAGTAGCCTGAAGCGCTGCCCAAAATTTTGGGCAGCGTTTCTGTTTTATTCCGTTATTTCCGTACCGTTTTCCCAATCATCCAGTTTTTTCATGATCGCGTCATAGGTCTGGCCGCAAATTTCCGGCAGCTCTCCGCCGAAGGCTTTTTTTGCCTGAGCGAACCCTTCCTCAATAGCGGCTCTCATTTCGGACATTTTTGTCTTATCTCCGCCGCAAGCGGAGATCGCAAAGTTCGCGATGCGCTCGCTCACTGCCTTTACGCCGTATTCACCGTCCTCTGATATTGCCTGTTTTGCTTCTTCGATGGTTTTTGCGTCCGTCAGCGATTCTGAGGCGCCTTCCGCTTTTTGCTTTTGGCGCAGGATCAACTTTTCGACCAGGCTGCGCAAATTTTCCATCGACTTATCGGCTTCCTTTTGCAATTCTTCGATTTCGGCAGTGCTCAGTTTTCGTTCGCCGGTTGTTTTCACCTTGCTTTTTTCGTATCCCGAAAAGTCGGCTTTATCTGTTTTGGACGTTTTTTTTGCTTCGCTTTTCTCGTTTTTATGTACATCGCCGGTTGTCTGCGTTGTTATGTAGCCGGTTTGCTTTGAAGTCAGTTTATCAATCATAAGGACCTCCTGCTATTATTCTATATATTATATCGGTACATCTTTATTTTTTTATACCCAAAACCACGCGTAGCGCAGGTATTCTTTTAAATATTTCGTAAAAAAGAAAAGAAAGAGCTAAGGATATAAGGGTGATCAAACAAAATTTAACGGCGATGAGGGTATCCATTTGAACAATAAAATAAGCCGTGCCGATCAAAACGGTTTGATGCAGAATGTAAACGGGAAATGCTGCCCTGTTGAAGTAAGTCAACAGCGAACTGCTCTTATTTAAATGTCCGGCGCTTAACCCCAAGAATGCAAGCAGTATAAGCCATATCCATAAATTTTTTAAAAACGCAAAAGCAATTGCCGCAGCCGAAAAATCTGCAAGGGCATCTACAGCCAAAAAATAGGTGAAAAAAGGAACCGCCATAATTCCGGCGCCTGCTAACAGCCAATATTTGATTTTATTAAGCATCGAAAAAATAGGTTCATTTGAAGCAATAAAATACCCTGCCAAAAAAAAGCCGGCATAATAGACGATATTTTTTCCGCCGATATCCGGAACGGCCTCCAATAAGGTCAGCGGAACAAAAAGGAGGATAAGGTTTATAGGTTTTATCAACAAACTGCCGATACGTTTCATAAAATTTTGTGCCGTAGGTTTTTTTAATTTTGCCAAAAACGGCAGTAAAGCCATTGATATCACAAAAAGAAATAAAATAAACCAAAGGTGAGCCGGGGTAAAAGTTCCGCGATATCCGCTGAGATCCGAAAAATCAGTAAAAAATCTTATCAAATATTCAAAATAATTGCCGCTGAAAGTACCTTGCTGCAAATGGGCGAAATATCCCTGCGGAGGAACGATAAGAACGAGCCCCAGGATAAAAGGGATCAATAACCTCTGCAGCCTTTCAAGCGCAAATTCTTTGGCGGTGCGTTTTTTTAAGGCGTAGAAAGCGGCCATGCCTGCGATCATAAACAATAATGGCATAAACCAAGGAGACGTAAACCAGATAAAATGGGTAAGGCCTGCACTTTTGATACTGTTTTCCACATAATTAGCTTCATAAAAATCGAATACTCTTGCTGTATGAAACGGAAACAATAATAATATTGCAAGGTTTCTCAGCCAATCTAAATCATATCTTCTCATGCTACTCTCCGAAATATGTAATTGACGAATGAATTATACAATATCATTGTAATACATGCAAGTATTATCCTTCGTAGGCGAACCTGTTTATTTGCTGATGATTCTTATTTGAATTACTTAAAATTTATCCTTCGTTTACAGGCGGGTGATATCTAAAATTTTAGGGAAATGGTAAATTTAAGAAAAATGGAGGCGTATAACTTGAAAAAAATAATGGTTGTTGATGACTCTTTGTTAATAAGAGTGAATTTAAAAAAAATTTTCGTACAGCAGGGGTATGAAATCATAGCGGAAGCCGCTAACGGACAAGAGGCCGTAGAAAAATACTCTCAATACAAGCCGGATCTAGTTACAATGGATATCACGATGCCGGTTATGGACGGAATCAGCGCACTTCAGCAGATATGCGCGATCGACAAGAATGCCTGTGTGGTCATGATTTCGGCTTTAGGGCAAGAATTGAAGATCATTGAGGCATTGAATGCAGGAGCCAAGCATTACATATTGAAACCATTTAAAGAAGCAGACGTTATCAATAAAATCAATAACGTTTTGGCAGCCGCAGAGGAGACATCGAATGATTACGCCGGAATTTAAAGATTTTGATTCGGAAGGAAAAATCCTGCAGTTTGTAATTCAGGTGCCTGCCGTATCTTCAAAAGCCGAAGGACAGGCAATTAAAGATATTTTTGATCAGAATCCTGAAACGGAAGGTGTTGTGATTACGGAAAATAATCATCCGGTAGGGCTTATCATGCGTACCATGTTTTATCAAAAAATGGGAACGATGTACGGCCATTCCCTTTATATGAAAAGGCCTGTCAGCATTTTGATGGAAACTGACATGATGAGCGCAGATGCCACTGACAATGTTTCCAAAGTCGGCATATTGGCGATGAGCAGAGAACAAAACAAACTTTATGATTATGTAATTGTCTATAAAAATAAAGCCTACGCGGGCGTTATAAGCATAAGATTGTTTCTTGTGGAACTTTCTAAAATCAACGACGCGCAAATCAATGTTTTAAAGCATCAGCAAAAGGAACTTCTTACAGCGCACGAACAGGAAGTTGTGCTTCGTAAAGATTTGGAATATAAATCCGATGCCGTCAGAAATCTCTTTGATCATGCGGAGCAGGGGTTTTTGAGTTTTGGCAGTGATCTGACCGTAAAAAACGAATACAGCTATAAGTGTATCGAAATTTTCAATCAAAATATCGGCGGATTTCATTATATCGATTTGATCAGCCGATATTTTGATGCAGATAAGAAATCAGTTTTCGAAACCGCCTTTGACAGCTTTTTTAAAAACAATTCCATGGTCACCGATAACGTATATTTAATGCTGCTGCCTGCCGAATGTGAAATCAACGGAAAAAATATTCGGTTTGATTATAAAAGGATCGAGAGCAATGGAAAAAAATCGGTGATGGTGATATTAAGCGATGTTACCGAATTGATCAGCATGGAAAAAGCGATGGAAGAAGATAAAAATAAGCAGAGACTTTTGATCAAAGCTTTTACCTGCCAGGCACAGATCAAGCAGATGATCGAAGAATTTACCGACCTGTTTTCAGGCGGGTACAAATTGATGTTTATAAAAAATAACTTTGAAGAAAGTTTGAATGAGTTTTTCCGCGCCGTGCATACCTATAAAGGCGATTTTGCTCAGTACGGTTTTATGACTGCATCCGCGCATATCCATCATTTTGAAGAAGAACTTCTTCAATTATTTGAACGTACCGATAAACTCACGAATCTTGACGTCGAACGCATAATGAGCGAAGCCGATCCCAAAAATATCTTGGAAGCCGATCTGTCCGCAATTACAGAAGTTTTAGGTGAATCTTATTTTGGTGAAAGCGAGATCATCACGATACCAAAATATAAGCTGGAACAAATGAAGGAACAGTTTGCTTCTGAGCAAATCCCGACAGACAAAAATACGCTGATGAAAATGATCGACAACCTGAAATATAAAAATATCAAAATATATTTGGAACAATATCAGGATTATCTGAAGTATCTGTGCGAGCGGCTGATGAAATACATGCCCACCTATATTATAGAAGGCGATGATGTCGAGATTGATCCCGATCAATACAGTGATGCCTTAAAATCACTGGTGCATATATTCAGAAACAGCATGGACCATGGCATCGAAACCAACGAGGAACGCTTGGAATACGGTAAACCGGAAAGGGGTATCATCCATTGTCAAATTCAGAAGTATTTGGATGAGAACCGCTTTGAACTGCGTATTTCCGATGACGGAAGAGGCATCGATCTCCATAAGCTCAAAATAAAGGCCTTGGACAACAACATCCGTTCGGCTGACGATTTGAATTTAATGGATGACAGCGAAGCGGCGAAGCTCATATTCGCTGATCATCTTTCAACAAAGGATAACGCGGATGCTTTATCCGGCAGAGGGATCGGCATGGGCGCCGTAAAAGAAGCCTGTATGAAATTGGGCGGAACAATAGAAATCGAAACAAAACCGGGAGAGGGTACAATATTTATTCTGTCTTTTCCGTATTCTGTCTGACAACGAAAGGATCAACATGAAAAACAAATATGCAGAAATTTTTATCGACGCGCTTGATAACGTATTGGAATCCTTCACAACCAAAAAAATCATCCGGTCCGAAATATCCGAACCGGCCGTATCGGGCAATATTTGCGATATCACTGTCATGATCGGACTCGAAGGCGATATTCAGGGGGAAGTTTATTTAACGATGAATGCTCAAACAGGACAGATACTGGCTTCGGAAATGTTTGGGGGCATCGAAATCACGCAAGTGGATGAAATGGTCATCAGCGCAGTATGCGAATTGTGCAATATGGTAATGGGGAACGCCTGTTCAAACCTATGCGGGATCAATGCGGTCATCGATATAACCCCGCCCACGTTTGCCGCAGATAAAAAATTGATTTTTCAAAAGGATTCGGTCAACATATCCTGCAATCTGGATCCGTTCGGCAATATAGACCTGAATCTGGCGGTATAAAATACATAATGCGTGCTCAAAACGACCGGTTATGCATAATACGGTCGTTTTTTAATTGCAGGTATGTTAAAACCCCATTTCCTTCAGTTCCGAAACGATTTGAATGTATTTGTCGGTAATATCGGATACAGCATTTACTTTTGTTGCTTTCGTAAGTCTTTTTCTTCTTAAGTCTATCGCATCGGTATGGGAGATGCCACGGCGGGAGGCGCCGCGCAACTCCCCTTTGTAATTGGCCCATACCGCTGACTTCGCGGATACCAGGCCGTCATTTTCACCTTCGATTGATTTGATAACGCAATGAGAAATAAGCAGAGTGATATCACTCAAAGAGCTGCGCATAACTGCGGCGTAGCTTTGATAATACACGCCGGGAGAATCGGGGTTTTCCTCATTGAATTTTTTGGAGTCCGTCGTTGAAAAATTTCTGCTTGTCCTATAAAAATCGGGTTTGCTGTCTCCGATGAGCCGGGAGCATGAATCAACAAGAAAGGCGGCGCAGCGGTGCAGGGCTTCGGGCAGCATTAATATTCTGTCTATGGTTTGAGAGCCATGATGAGGCGTTGCGATCGTTGTAAGGCTTGCGATCTTATCCGCCATATCCAAAGAGGATATCAGGTAACGCGCTTCCAGTCCGCCTTTGGAATGAGCGATGACATTGAATTTTTCGCAGCCCGTTTCCTCAAGTATCCCAAGCATGTTTTCTTTGATCGTTTGCGCATTGGATTCTATGGAAGCCCAACTGTCCTGATGGCCGTAAAAGATCACAGCGCCGTTGTCTTGCAGCGCCTTGGGTATTCTGCCCCAGTAATTGAATCTTTTAAAATCACGGGCGCCAACCCCATGGATCAGCATGATCGGGTATTTGGTTTTACATCGCTCGCTCATACCATACTCCCTTATTCACCGTTGCTATCAATCTTTCTTTAAACAATATACCTGTCGGACGGCCCGAAGGACTGTTCGCATTCGATATAGGCCAAATAGGGGGAGCAAACCATTATGGAAGCAAACCCAAAACCATAGCATTCGTCCAGAGCTTCAGCAAGCTCGAAGTATTTTCCGTCTGCTTGGCGATTCACTGAAATAACATAAGCCCTCTCGGGAGCGCCTAATTTTGTGAGTATTCGCATAATGTTTTCGTAGGACAGCTTATCTTTTGTCGGATATATATGGGCAGGGATCAAATAATTCAAAAATTGCTCTTCGATATATTTTTCCATCGATCGTTCCCCAATAAACGTGATGCTACAGCTTTTTAACCTCTTCGACGGGCATTACCGTCGCGTAACGGTTGTTCCAGATTTTAAAATTGAAATAGCGGCAGGTTTTTTCGGCCTTCATATATTCGTTGTCGAAAGTAGAATTTGCGCCTTCCGGCACGATCACTTCAAAACCGTGTTCAAACGCCGATTTGATGGTGGCATCGATGCAGTATTCCGTCTGCAGGCCAACGACGATCAATTTTTTTATTTCACGATCGGTGAGATATTCTTTGAGCGCGGTTTTCACAAAAGCGCTGTTGTATTTTTTATCGAATATCCTTTCGCCTTCTGCGGGCGCAACCGCATCATAAATCTGCCAGAAATGCGTATCGCGTTCAAATTCGGTCCCGATGCCGTCATCATGGCGCACATAGGCGACTTCGATGCCGCTGTTTCTGCAATGGGCTATCAAGTTCTGAATATGAGAAATCAAAACCTCCTGATCGTAAGGCGGTTCAATAAACATAGCGTTTTGGACATCGACAACAAGCAGCAGCAGATCCTTCATTTTTATCTCCTTATGAAAAATTAAATATCACCAGCTTCCTGGGAATAAGATCCTTTCGGCAATGCCGATCAAAACCGATGTGATGATGTTGGCAGCGAATATGCTCTTCAGAAGAGTTTTGGGCTGATCCGTGTTCTCGTTTAAAGAAAAATAAACGACGGGTATTTCCACAATCAGCGTCAAAAGAACCGAACCGAGCCGCACCATGTAATTGGGCCATTTTTCAAATATTTCCGCAAAGGTATAAACCAAGCCCCCGCCGGCGTCCAAGCGCATCATAATATACGTAGGCGCCAGATAAGAAAAAACATTGGCCAGACATACGATTACCGCAGCCTTTATCGTCTTTTTAACGCCTCCGTATTTCTTTATGATGATTATTTCAACCAACAGGGTCAGCGCGATCGCGTACGGCAGCACCGGCAGCGGGCTGGAATCCAGCCAATGCCACGAAGAATTCGCGTATACGATATTCGGAAATATCACATAAGACAGTAAACCAAACAGGATTAAAACCGATTTTTTATTTTTCATCTAAAAGCGCTCCTGCCCCAAACTTAATATTTCAAATGGTTTCCTTGCGACATTCAATGAGTATCAGGTGCCGTAATAACGGAGTATGGCTGCAGCTATGGATAAGATGCTTGTATCATAATCGGGATATTTTATCAAAACAGACCTCGCTTTATAGGCAACCTATCCGTTAAATTTTCGCGACATTGAAAATTGCCGCGGCGCTGTTGAGACCCTCTTCGATCTCTTCTCTGCTGAAAGCATGCTTTTCCAAATATTCGTCGCTTAACAAATTAAGTTTGGAATAAAAATCAACGGCCAGCTCGAGATATTTTTTATTTGCGGGATCAATTTCATCAAACAGAAGATTTTCCGCTTCGTTAATCTTTCCTTCAACAACCATTTCGGATAAGCGCCAATATAGGCGGTCGACTTCATCGCCGTCGCTGTTCGCTTCCAGAACATAAGCGGTCGTATCCTTATTAAATATCAATTTTGCGATAAAATTCGCGAAACTTTCGATTTGCTTTAAAACCCAGTCTTTTTGTATCATAAATCACCTTATTGTTATACTGTTTTATTTATTATACAAAATTGTGTCCGTCAATACAATCAATAAATCTTAGGGTCAATAAAAAGAACACGCTTACCGCGGGTTCAGGCTACTGACAAACCCATAGTTTTTAACGAACTACGGGTTTGTTCT
>DAITPG010000111.1:0-7773 GCA_036833715.1 Eubacteriaceae bacterium
TACATAGCATACACATATAAGCCTAAAAGGTGAAAAAAACTAATATTAATATTTATAATTTATTGTTTAATTATCTAAATTAATTTGATATCGTTTACTTAAATTATTAAGAAAATTAAGGATTATGATTTTAATTTGTCAGACTGCAAAATAATTTGACATACGATGTCAAAATCGTATAATGATAATAGCAAGCAAACATGAAAAGACCGAAATAAAACGATGCAGACGGGTGGATAATGAAAAAAGCAATCATAGGCGCCGTAACGGGCGGCAGTATCTTTATTCTGTTATTTAATATCATGCGGATCCCTATCCTTTACGCCTCGGGCGCTGCCCTGCTGGCGTACATTGCCATGAGCCTGATCTTAAGCGCAAACAAGGGTCCGGATACGGAATTTACGCTGGATCATATCGAAAACGCGGCGATCATCGTCAAGAAATGCGGCGGCTATGTTTCACTTATCCGGCAAACGGCTGCTCAGGTCGAAAATCCCGATCTGCGCAGGAGCACCGATTCCATCTGCGCAACGCTGGATAAAATGCTGGATCATATCGACGCTCATCCTCAGCAGGCGGGCCAAATGAAAAAATTCATGCAGTATTATCTGCCCGTGCTTCTAAAGATTTTGAAGCGGTACGATGAAATCGAAAACAAAGAGCTTACGAGCGCAGAAAGCAGACAACTGCTGATCAGTATCACAAAAACGGCCAAGGATCTGGAAATCGCTTTTCAGAACAAGCTCAACGAACTGTTTTCGGGCGATGTGATGGATGCGGACGCCGAGATCAAGGTGCTGGATACCATGCTGCGAAACGACGGCCTCCTCAAAGACGATATTTTTTCAGGCTCGGGCACAAAATTAAAAATTTAACCCTATCGGCTCCATCCTTTTATATCCCGATATACTTGCTCTATTAAATATAAGAAGAAAAAATAAAATACTTCCCAAATACACCGCCATTTTGTATCTTTTCAGGCTTATATAATAAAAACGGACGTGTCGCCCGCAAGCCGTTTTTTTTTGTAATTTATCCATATAATAAGCGTAAATATTTCAAAATAATTTAATTTTAATATTTCATATTGCAAATGAAAGTGCTATCATTAGAAATTATTTGAACCCAAACCAAAATTTTATTTAAAATCCAATCCTACTTTTTTTTGTGATAAATCTATCGCGGAAAGGGAAACTATGAATGTTGATGTCAACAAATACTTAAAGAAGATCATCGAGCTGGATGACCGGATGACGCTGTACCGCCATAATTCGGATGCGGATATCGCCCGATACAGGCAGCGCAACGAAAACAAGCTGGCCGCGCTCAACGCCTATCTGAAGGAAGCGGAAGACAAAAGTTTTGAAATCAAATCGAGTAAACTTGCCGAGGCCCAAAAGACCATCGATAAGCAGAATGAAGAGCTGAACCTGATGCTCGAAAGCTCACAAAAAAATTTCAATGAAAAGAAGAGCCAAATCGTTCAGGAACTTTTTGATGAACTGTTTGCCTGAGAGGTAGAATATGGGCAATCCTCGATATGCCGCCATCAACACCAAACTGCGCGGCATGGAAGCAAGATTTTTAAATGAAGACGATTATGAAAAATTGCTGGAATGCTCCTCGGTCGAAGAAGTGGCGCAATATTTAAAAGCCACCAAAGCCTATGGGAATCTGCTCTCCAGAGTGGACACGTCCGACATCAACAGGGGGGAGCTGGAACATATGTTAAAATCCAGCATGATCGATGACATAGACAGCATCATCAATTATTTCAGCGGCAATTATAAAAAATTTATTCATGCCCTGTATGCCAAGCACGAGATTGCCGAAATGAAGCAGCTTGCGCGCCGTTTGTTCAATTCCATCCCTTCCGCGCTGATCTATGACAGCGAAGCCCCGTCGCTTACCTTTATAGGCAAATACAGCGGCGTAAACCCGCAAAAGGTTGCCCAGGCCAAGGAAATATCCGATATTATCGACGCCTACGAGGGAACTCCTTTATATAAGTATATCAAACCGCTGCTTCTGTCCGATAATAAAGATAATCTGTTCCGTTTTGAAACCGTGCTGGATCTTGCGTATTACAGCATCCTCATCAAGGAAAGCGAAGGACTCAACGCGGAGGACAGGGAGCTCATCCAAAACGCGGTGGGCATCATCGGAGATCTGTTCAATATCCAGTGGATCTACAGAGGCATGTATTTTTATCATATTTATCCAGCCGTATTGTTCAACTATACCATCAATACGGGTTATAAATTTTCAAAGCGCAAGATCAGGGACTTATGCTATCTACCCGATATCGAAACCCTGCAGGAGCAGATCAGAAAAACCAACTATTCGTTTCTGATGAAAAATGACGACACGACGGATTCCTATATGGAGCGGCGGCTGGAACGCTATATTTATTATAAGCTGCTCAAAATGCGAAGGGAACATCCGATGTCGGTCATCCAGACATTATCGCATATCATTTTACTGGAGTATCAGATCCGCGACATCATAACGCTGATCGAAGTAACCAAATATCATTTACCTCCTGCGGAGGCACAACGATATCTCATTAAAAATTTAGCAGAAAGGTCGTGATCAAGTGTCTATCGAAACCATGGAGCTGCTGCAAATCGTCGGTAAAAAGCATTTGATGAACAAAGTGATGCGCGCCGCAGTCATCAACGGCAACATCCATTTCATCGACGCGATGGATGAGATCAATACCAACCGGGTCAAAATCGAAGACGACAGTGACAATTTTGACTCGCTTATCGAGCAGACAACGTTAAGACGCTACAGCGAACATAAAAACTACGCCGATGACGAAGAACTCGTCAAGAGCCTTACGAAAATGTTTTTGATCGAAAATAAGATCTATGATCAATACGTGAAGCTTGATTACAATTATGAAAAGATCATCGGCAGACTGTTTCACGCAAAAACAACGGTGCAGCCGGTTTTCGAAAAGGCGGAGCTGGTTGAGCAGGAGATCGCGCTCCGAAAACAGCGCATCCAAAATTTCAACTACCTTACGACGCTGGATGCCGATCTGGACGGTTTCCTCAACATGAAGGAAATCAAAGTAGCCGTGATCATCATTTCCAAGGAAAACTACAAAAAGCTCAAAATGAATTATGAAAACATACCCGCCATTGTGCTTCACATCAACGATGAAAAGGACAATGTCGTTTTATTGACCGCAACCATCGAGTCTTTGCACGAGGATTATCTTCGCGTATTCGAATCCCTCAACTACACGAAGGTCGATATCCCCACCGGTTACACGGGAACGGCTTCCCAGGTGATCCGCCAGATCAACGGAGAGATCGAAGCGCTGGAGGCGGAATTATCCGAAATAAGAAATTCCATCAAGGGCTTTTACGAAAATTACAATGACCTTATCCGTCAGGCCGTAACTGTGCTTGAAATCGAAAAGAAAGCGGAGCTTATCCGCAAGACCTCGGCCGTCGGCAGAAGCCTTTTCTGTGTCTACGGCTTTATACCCAAAGCCAAATCGTCGGAATTCAAGGCTTACATAGCGAATTCTTTTGGTATGGAGGTCAGCGTTACCATCGACGACGTATCCGACCGCAAGACGGGCGTTACACCGCCGAGCAAGATCAATACCAACCGTTTCTGCAAGCCCTTCGGCTTTATGATCCGTATGTACGGCACTCCCAGCTACAACGAACTGGACCCAACGCCGTTCTTTACCTTCAGCTATATGCTTTTGTTCGGCGCCATGTTCGGGGACTTGGGTCAGGGGCTGGTCATTTTGTTGGGCGGGCTGTTTATCATCTATAAAATGAAACAGGAGGAATTCGGCGGCATTTTGGTGCGTCTGGGTTTAAGCTCCTGTTTGTTCGGTCTTATTTACGGCAGCGTATTCGGGGATGAAGAAATCATCCATCCGCTTATTTTGCGACCGATGGACAATATTATGACTGTGCTTATCTACGCCATCATCCTCGGCTTTATCTTGTTATCGATCGCGTATATTTACGGCATGCTCAACTTCAGGCGCAGAAAAGACATCGAAGAGGGTCTGTTCAGCAAAGAAGGACTCACCGGGTTTTTATTCTTTCTCGTATTCGGCCTTTTGGTGGCCAATGTGGCCTATAAATTCGCCGATATCCCGGTGTATGTGTTTTTGATCGTGCTTTTTGTTCTTTTGATGATCACTGTTTTCAAGCAGCCGCTTGCGAATATGATCAAGAAAAAAGAAGAGCTGTATGACGAACCCAAAGTCGATTACTTTTTGGAAGCGGGTTTCGGCAGCATCGAAACGATCCTTTCGGTATTGTCCAATTTCATTTCCTTTATCAGGGTAGGCGCGTTCGCGCTCAACCACGTCGGGCTTTATCTGGCGTTTGCGGCCATGGCGGGCATGTTTGAGCACCGCTTGGGCAACGTAGCGATGCTGATCATCGGCAATGTGCTGATCATCGGATTGGAAGGCCTCATTGTATTTATCCAGAGCATGCGTCTGGAATATTACGAACTTTTCAGCAAGTATTATACAGGCGAAGGCATTGAGTATGAACCTGTAAAATTAAATAAATAATATTATTAAATGAATTCGGAGGAATTAAAATGTATTCTTTTATAATCGGTTTGGCAGTTCTTGTTGTTTTGGCTACGATAACATCCGGCGTTGTCATGATCAGCTCCCCCAAGGGAATTAAAATGCCGTCCGGCAAAACCATCACCTACACCAGCGTTGCCATGAGCATCCTCATTCTGGGCATCTTTGTCGTTACCTTTATCCCCGATGTCGTTCACGCGGCAACGGACGCTGCAGCTTCCGCAAGCAACGGCCTTGCGTACATCGCAGCCGGTTTATCCACAGGCCTTGCCGCCGTGGGCGCAGGCTACGCGGTCGCAACGGTGGGCGCCGCGGCGCTGGGAGCACTTTCGGAAGATCCCAAAGTTTTCGGTAAAACCCTCATCTACGTCGGTCTTGCCGAAGGCATCGCCATTTACGGACTTATTATCTCCATTATGATCATTACGGGACTCAGCGCATAATTTAAACCGCACTAACAACGGATCCATGAAGGTGGCATGATGAAATTTACTTTGATCAGCGATAAAATCGATACTTTGACCGGTATGCGCCTCGCGGGCATCAACGGCGTATTTGTCAATGAAAAATACGCTCTGCTGGACGCTTTGAATAGCGCCTGCGAGGACCCGGAAATCGGCATCATCCTGCTAACTGAACACTTGAGCTTTATGATACCGGAAGAGATCCATAAGATCAGAATCGACAAACACATGCCTATCATTACGATCATACCCGACAGGCATGGTGCTCAGCGTGCGGACGATTATATCACAAACTACATAAAACAATCGATCGGCATTAAAATTTGAGGTGAAACATGGGCGTTAATATTGATGATAAATTAAAAATGTTCCAGGACCTTTTGACGGATGAGATCAATGCTCAAAACGAAAAAGAGGTTGCCAGGCTTTCCCGAGAATATGAATCCGAATTGGAATCATCTCAAAACAAGATCCATCTTCAGGCGGATAAGATCCTTGAAGAAGCGGAAGTGACCTCCGCCTTGGAAATCAAGAATCAAATACAAAAAAACACCGCCGAACGCAACAAGCAGATATTGTTCAACGTCAAACAGTACACCGACGAACTGTTTCGGCTGCTGCGCGAAAGAGTATCCGAAATGCCGATGGAAAAAACCGTTTCGTTTATTACTTCCGGTATTTTGAATATGGAACAGATGTTTGCCAATGAGGAAACGATCCTGTTAAAGGCGGAAGCGAAAGACTACGAACTGGTAGAAGATATATTGAAGGAAATGAAAAGAAAAGCACTCATTCATAAGGACTTTCGACTGACGAAGGCCTCCATCGGCGGATTGGGCGGCATTGTTGGCGAAAACCTGTCCGCGACGTTGAGGGCGGATTTTTCCATCGCTTCTTTTTTGGAAGAAAACAAAGAAAAAATCGGTCGAAACATACAGACAAGACTGAGCGAGGTGATGAAAATTGACACAGTTAAATAATTCGGCACGTGTCATCTATATAAACGGATCTGTATTGAAGGCGGAAAACGCATCCGGCCTTCAGGTAAGGGAAATGGTTACGGTAGGCGAAAAGCATCTCATCGGCGAAGTCATTTCCGTCAGCGGCGATCTCGCGACGCTGCAGGTCTATGAAGAAACTTCGGGGCTTAAATGGGGCGCCTCCGTGGAATCCACGGGCAAACCGCTGTCCGTGCGGCTGGGCCCCGGGATCATCGGTAAAATTTTCGACGGCATCGAACGTCCGCTGGAGGACATCCTGCAGTCGAGCCAAAGCTCCTTCATTCCCGAAGGCATCGGCATGATCTCTTTGGATATGGAAAAATTATGGAATGTAACCGTTACGGCAAGCGTCGGCGATTATCTGATGCCGGGCGCCTGCTTTGCGACCGCGCAGGAATCCGTGCAGATCGAGCACCGTCTTTTAGTGCCGCCGAACGTGAGCGGCGAAGTGATCAAGGTGCTTCCGAACGGAGCCTATAATCTCGAAACAGAAGTTGTAACCATAAAAACCGAAACGGGCGAGATCGGCCTGAAGCTTTATCATGACTGGCCCATCCGGAATCCCAGACCCATCCGAAACCGAAACGCCATCAGCAAACCGCTTATCACAGGGCAAAGGATCATCGATTCCTTTTTCCCGCTGGCCAAAGGCGGCACCTGCGCAATCCCCGGCGGATTCGGCACCGGCAAGACCATCACCCAGCATCAGATCGCCAAATGGAGCGATGCCGATATCATCGTCTACATCGGCTGCGGCGAACGCGGCAATGAGATCACCGAGGTTTTGGAGGATTTCCCGGGAATTATCGACCCCCGAAGCGGAAAATCCATCATGGAACGCACCATCCTCATCGCCAACACCTCCAACATGCCGGTTGCGGCGCGCGAAGCGTCCATTTATACGGGCATAACGATCGCCGAATATTACCGCGACATGGGATACAGCATCGCCATCATGGCGGATTCCACATCCCGCTGGGCAGAAGCGCTCCGCGAGATATCGGGACGCTTGGAAGAAATGCCTGCGGAAGAAGGATATCCCGCTTATCTGCCGTCCCGCCTGGCTCAATTTTATGAAAGAGCCGCGGATGTCACCACACTCGAAGGCAAGGACGGCGCGGTCACCATCATCGGAGCCGTGTCTCCGGCAGGCGGCGACATGTCCGAACCCGTTACCATGAGCACCAAACGCGTGGTCAACACCTTCCTCGCACTCGACAAAAACCTTGCCTACGCCAGGCATTATCCGGCCATCAACTGGCTCAATTCCTACAGCGGCTATGTGAGCGACCTTGAAAACTGGTACGATTTCAATATCTCCGAGGATTTCTTTGAGCTGCGCGCCAAATTTTTGCGTCTGCTGCAGGAAGAGAGCGCCCTCAGCGAAATCGTAAAGCTCGTCGGCGAAGATATTTTACCCGACGACCAGCGCCTCGTTTTGGAAATTGCCAAGGTTTTAAAGATCGGCTATC
This sequence comes from Eubacteriaceae bacterium, assembly GCA_036833715.1. Taxonomy (GTDB): domain Bacteria; phylum Bacillota; class Clostridia; order Eubacteriales; family Anaerofustaceae; genus JBGMEA01. Next base: position 7,520 of record DAITPG010000111.1, read on the forward strand.
TGCAGCAGAACGCTTACCATAAAAATGACGCCAGCGTAAGCCTCAAAAAACAGTATGAAATGCTCAAGATCTTCAATCTGCTTTACGACTTATCCATGGATGCGGTCAAAAAGGCCGTGCCGCTGGCAACCGTAAAAAATGATGCCTTATTTTATAAAATCACTTCCATGAAATACAATATTCCCGAAGATCAGCCGGAAATGTTTTATTCTCTGTCGCGCGAGATCGAAGCCTATTACAAAGGGATCACGGCA
>DAITPG010000112.1:0-7759 GCA_036833715.1 Eubacteriaceae bacterium
GTTTCTGCGTGACTGGCGCGCCACCCTGGTGGCCGCAGTCGCCTTGCCGCTGTCCTGAATCGCTTTGCATATTTCAACGTTGCGCCCTGCGTTGCTTCCGCCCGCGCCGTAAGTGCAGCTGATGAAATCGGGCTTAAATTTATATAGTTCATCCAAAGTTGCCAGAAGCGGCTCCAACGGCTGATCCGCCTTCGGCGGGAAAACTTCAAATGAAAAAGACATTCTTTCTTCCATAATTTCCGGTATTCTCATAAAAATCCTCCTGGTATGTTTGTTTTGTGATGCGTCGGGAAGATTGATAGTTGCTTCCTGCCATCTTTTTCTAAATCATACCATAAATGGCACAGAAGTTATGTGACAAAAGTCACAGACGGATATTTTCTTCACACTAATTTTTAACGATCGCAATAAAAAAAGAGCCCGGTAAAGGCTCCTTCGTGTTTAATTTCTTTGATTGACAGCCTGACGAATCAAAGCCATGCACTCCGCATCGCTTCCGCAGCAACCGCCCACAAAATGGATTCCGCTGTCGTAAAGACGCATCACACCGTCTGAAAAGTCCTGCTCGCTCATGATATAATGCGCTTTGTTGTCGATATATTCGGGCACGCCTCGGTTGGGCTGCACCCAAACGGGCTTATCGGTAAGCGTTTTAAATTTTTGCGCAAGCGGCAGCATGGCATCGGGTGTAAGCGTGCAGTTGAGCCCCGCAGCATCAATGTTAAGTTCATTGGACAGCTGCGCCCATTCCTCCAGCGTTGCGCCCAGCCAGGTGCGCTCTTTGTCGGTGAAGGTCATTGCCGCCAAAAAGGGAAGCTCGCAGCAATCTCCGGCAGCCTGCGCGGCGGCCCTGATCTCTTCCAGATCCGATACCGTTTCAATCAGTATCAGGTCCACATTGTCTTTAGCAGCTTCGATCTGCCGTTTATAAAAGGAATAGGCATCTTCAAACGGCTGATCTCCCACCGGCTGCATCAGCGTGCCCGTGGGGCCCAAATCCAGCGCAATAAGGGCATCGGGAAAATCCTTGATTGCTTCCTTGCCGGCTTTAATGGCTCCCTCAATGATCTCTTCTACGCTCAAACCGCATTTGGCTGTGCTTTCAGGCGTTATGTTAAAGGTGTTGAGACTGATGACGTCACAGCCCGCTTTCAGATATTTTATATGTATTTCGGTAAGCGCTTCCGGATGATCCACGTTCACGCGCAAAAGCATGGGGGCTTTAAATCCCTGCGCGATCAAAAGCGCGCCCATGCTGCCGTCGAATATGATCGGTTTATTTTCCTTTAGGTTTTTTCTTATATCCATAGTACCTCCTAAAAACGAGCAATATTAACGATCAACAGGAAGCTGACAGCCCAGCAGTATGCCGAGAAGTAGAGAAGGCTGCCCTTTTTTACGATCAGGTTAAACAGTTTAATGGACAGATAGCCGACAATAAAAGCGGTCACGGTTCCTGCAATGATGGGAAGCAGGGCCGTGTCCATCAGCCCTTTGATGTCACTGATATTCAAAATAACCGAACCCAATATTGCGGGCAGTGCCATTAAGAACGAAAACTCCAGCGCCTCTTCCTTTTTGAGACCGCAGAAAAGGCCGCCCGTCATCGTGGTGCCCGAGCGGGAAATGCCGGGTGTGATTGCGACCATCTGAAAAAGCCCTATTATGAATGAGCGTCCGGGCCCCAGCTTTTCAATGGTGCCCTGATTGTTTTTGCCGAGTTTTTCGCCGAAGAACAAAATGATCCCCGTAATAAACAGGGTAAAGGAAACCAGATAGATCGAGCTGAAAGCTGCGGATATGTAATCGTCGAAGAGAACTCCGACAATGGTTGCGGGAATGGTTGCAATAATGATATAAACGATATAATAACGGTATTTGCTTTTGTCTAATTGAAGACCTTTGAGGCGGATCAAATCAAAAAGCATCAAGAAAAATTCCTTGATCAGATTGAATACAGAATTGTGATAAGCCGCGATAATCGCAAAAAATGTGCCCAGATGAAGCAAAATATCAAACGCCAGATTATCGTTCGTTAAGCCGAACAAGGTCTGTGCGATCACAAGATGGCCGGAGCTGCTCACGGGCAGAAATTCGGTAGCGCCCTGTACGAAGCCCAAAATAATGGCCTGCAAAAAAGTCATTGGTCAAATACCTCCGGATGTTGTTTAATGCTTTATTATAGCATACATCCAAAGGCTATTCTTGTTCTTTTTGATTAATTTCAATCATTTCCTTGAGTTTTTCAATGGCGTCTCCGATGGAGCCGACCTGATCGATAAGGCCGAGCGTTAACGCTTTTTCTCCGATGATAATAGAGCCTACGTCATTCACGAGCTCCTTGTTGTTGAGCATCAGCTTATTGAACTGGGGCTCGGTGATATCCGAATGGTTGACCACAAAACTGATGATGCGCTCCTGCATGCGGTTAAAATAATCAAAGCTCTGCGCCACGCCGATCACAAGGCCGTTCATGCGGATGGGATGGATCGTCATGGTGGCTGTCGGCGCGATAAACGAAAAATCGGTGCATACGGCAAGCGGCACGCCGATGCTGTGGCCACCGCCCAAAACCAGAGAAACGGTCGGCTTGCGCATCCCTGCGATCAGTTCGCTGATGGCCAGACCCGCTTCCACGTCGCCTCCCATGGTGTTTAAGATCAAAAGCACGCCTTTGATCTCGGGATTTTCCTCCGCTTCGATGATCAGCGGGATGATATGCTCGTATTTCGTGGCTTTGCGAGAGCCGCCCAGGTCGGTATGCCCTTCAATCTCGCCGATGATGCTGATCGACAGGATGCCGCTGGCATACGGTTTGTTGGTCTGACCGAGCTCTTTGATGGCGTCGGCGTTTTCCTCTTTGATGATCAGATTATCGTTTCTTGGGGATTCGTCGTCGTTATCTTCGCTGTCATTTTTCAATTTATCATTCATAAATCGGTTGCTCCCGTTTTTTTATTTATCATGCCCTTTGCCGACGGGATTATGCATAGGGTTTTGGCAGACAAAACCATTCGGGCGGCGGCTGTACCATAATTTTTTCAGGCAGGTATATTTTCGGTTTTATCCGTTACGAATGGGTCTTGAATGTAAAATTTAAATTACATGCCGCTCTATTGCTTACCAAATGTAATTATGGTACGATACTATTAATTGAGAGAGCACAAAATGATCAACGGGTGGATAACCATGAAAACGATGCAGCTCATCTTAGGTACATATAAAGACCATTCAGTTCAAATGAAAGCGGCTGTATGCCGATTAACGCATTTATTGGCTTGCAACGGTGAGCCTAAAGAAAACTCGCCCTTTTTCATGCAAAAAAGATCGCTTTGCGCGGCAGCAAAGTGATCTTTCTTTATAAGTAAACGAAAAGGAGGATGTTTTAGCGATGTACAAGTTGATTGCAGGAGGTGATCCTCTTTATCTCGTCCGTGGCGCACGTTAGCGCCATTTTTTATTGTCAAATTTTTAATCGGATCGGTCTGCCTTGCATTTACAGCATCTTAATCCCGGCCGCTATCAGCAGCCATCCCGGAAGGATAGGGAACAATAAGCCGACCACGCCGATCAAAATCAGCAGCGCGCCGCAAACACGGCGTATGGCTTTCACCATAATGGGCCTCCCATTATTAAATATTCCAATTTTATTTTATTACGGATCGCCTTCCGCCGCAACGGAATTAATGCTGTCTCCATGAATTTAACGAAACTATAATAAATAGCTGTCATGGAAAAAAGCAGAAAAAAAATATTTACGAGAACATAAAAGGATTGAAAAGGCGGTCAAAGACAGCGTTTTTTTGCGCTCTCAGCAAGACGCCGATGAATCCAAAGAGCAAGGGAAAGACGGAGAGCAAAGCGGAATAGGTTACAAAAGATTTAAAGAACTAATCCATTAGGTTTGGCTGCCGCAGGCTTTGGTGATCGGAAAACAATATTTAATAATAACTATGAAAAATATATACATTAATTTTCTAATGTTTCTGTGTGTTAAAAATTTCTTGTTTTATAATATTGTTTGATAAATTTATGGCTAATGATTCGAAAAAATTTGATTTTTTCATCGAATAATCATTAAACCAAACGCCTTCAAAATACCTGCCAACAGATTCTACCTCAACTTGTAAAAGATCTTCAATATCATTAGCGGCGATATATTTTACGATTATACTGCTAACATAATGACTGATTCTATTCGGAAAATCTTCAGTATTATGTGTATTATATAACATCGAATTATTTTTAACTGAATTTGGATTTCGAACGACAATAACTTCTATTATTTTATCATATGGAATTATAGAATTTTTTGCATAAGTATTAATAGGATGCAAAATAATCTGTTTCTCTTGCGCAATTAAATAGCAATATTTACGTTTTTTGTATCTATAGTCAAACCCCTTAATATATTCGCAAACTAATATATTTCGAGTTTGATATTTTAACGCTATTAAAGCATAAGTAATTGACTTAAACCACTCAAATTTTTTGATATGATACATTGCAAGAAAAGTACCGAAAAGTATTCCTAAAATAAAACCCATTTTGCAATATCCTCTTTTTATTTAATATACCATATTGTTTTAATTATGTAAACACTGAAAGGTGAAGTTATGGGTCTACCAGATAAATCACTTATAATTTGAAGTATATTTTGATGAAAGCAAATTCAAGATTTTACACAGATAATAATGGGGAATATATTTCTAAAGGTTTTGGAAATAGTATTGAAGATGGAGCTAAATTCGCCACTAAGGCCATGGACAATATGAGCGACGGAGAGTCGTTGATGCATCAACACTCTTTCCAAAGTGACGACAGCGCCAAAGGCTGTAAGAAACTCTAAGTAGCAGCAATGCTTCGATGATCTCGGCAAGAATGAAATATGCTTCGCATAATAAAAACAGAGCACCAATCTGCTTTACAGCAGTCTATGCTCCGTTTTCAATGCTTATATAATCTTAAGTTAAACTTAATATTACTTAATCAACGCCTTATGCAGCAGATTCACCGCCGTCTGCGCTTTATCGCTTTCCACAAGCACCGATATGGTGCTGCTGGAGTCGGTGGACTGGTACACCGCGATATCGTTGGAATACAATGCCGCGATGATCTTGGCCATAACCCCCGGCACGCCGCAGATCTGGTTGCCCAAAATAGTGATTTTGGTGAAATCATCCTTGATGACATAATCCAAATTCAGCGTATTCATGATCTCGGAAAGCTTGCGCTTGTCGTCCTTTTTAATGATGAAATTCTTGCGGTCGGAGAAAATATTGATCATGTCGATGCTGATGTGATTATCCGCCAGCATAGAGAACATGGTATCTTCTTTTTTTAAGTTGCTGAAGGAGATTTCCACCTGCGAACAGTTGCCCAGGCTGGTGACCGCGCTGAACATGTTTTTCCCCCGCACGGTATCCGACCCGTCGTTGATCATGGTGCATTGGCTCTTGCGGCCTTTTTTTACGTTGAGCACGCACACCGGCACGTTGGCTTTCATCGCAAATTCCACCGCTCTGGGATGGATGACTTTCGCGCCGTATTCAGCAAGCTGAAACACGTCCTTGTATTCGATCACGTCCAATAATTCGGCGCTGTTGACGATATTCGGGTCGGCTGTCATTACGCCGTCCACATCCGTGTAGATTTCGATCAGCTCCGCGTTCAGCGCGCCGCCCAAGGCCGTGGCCGTGATGTCGCTGCCGCCGCGTCCCAGCGTCGTAATCTGATTATCCGCGCTGATGCCCTGAAAGCCCGCAACCACGGGGATGATTCCGTCCGATAAAAGCTTCATAATCTTGGAGGTGTCGATATCCAGTATCTTGCCCTCTCCGAAGTTGTTGTCCGTTAAAATCCCGGCCTGTCCTCCGGTGAGCGGTTCGGCCTTATAGCCTTCCAGCTTCAATTCTTCCGATACGATCACGGTGGTGATCAGCTCGCCTACGGAAGCCAAAAGATCCTTGCTTCTGAGGTCGGTGCTTTCGATATTCGGCAGCAACGAAAAAAGCGCGTCCGTCGAATACGGCTCGGGCTTGCGTCCCATCGCGGACACAACGATCACGGGGCGCAGACCCTCATTCAGCGCATCTTTGATATTCAATAAAATGTTTTCTCTGTTTTCTTTGGTGTTTACGCTGGTTCCGCCATATTTTTGAACCACTATTTTCAATTTTCCAAACCTCCGAAATGATTATAATTCTACGATGATGGTGTCTACTCCGATTTTTTTGATCTTGCTCCAGGGGATTTCGATATAATCGGTTTCCTGCTGAAAGAAGGTTGCCAGCTTGTTCTTCGGCATCAACAATGCTTCTATTTTACCGCTGCTTTCGTCAACTTTCAAGTCGCAATTACGCAGAAGCCCGATTTTTTCCCCTGTGCTGATGTTGATGATGGCCTTGTTCTTCATACTGAAAAAAGTCATGACGTTCACCTCACAGTATTATATGGGGCGAACGGCTTTAAAAGTACAGTTTATTTGCCCGTATGGCCGAATCCTCCGTCTCCGCGCGGGGTTTCCTCCAGCGATTCGCTCAAGACAAATTCCGCCCTGCAAAAACGGCAGAATACCATCTGCGCGATCTTTTCGCCGGGCTCCAGCAGATAGTCCTTATCCGATATATTATGTACAATCACCTTGATCTCGCCGCGGTAATCCGAATCGATGGTGCCGATTCCGTTGGCCATCACGATGCCGTGCTTCAGCGTCATGCCGCTGCGCGAACGCACCTGCGCCTCTACGCCTTCGGGCAGAGCCAGCGAAATGCCTGTCGGTATCAGCAGGATAGCGCCGCTCGGAATCAGCATACTCTCCTTTATGTCAGCCCGCAGGTCAACGCCGGCCGAGCCTTCCGTCGCGTAAGCGGGAACAGGGTAAGGGGTACGGTTGATGATATCGATTTTGATTGTATCCATGTCGCCTCCGCAAAAAAGCGCCGAATGAAAAATCAATGCACCCAACGGATGCATTGATTTTTTCTCGTTCGGTTCTTATGAATGAACTTAATTTTCGGTGTTTTCGTTACCGTCTTTGTTTTCTTTTTTCTCTTCGCGTTTCACTTCAGGCTTGGGAAGCATCGCTTTTCTCGATAAATCGATTCTGCCTTGCTTGTCGATCTCGATGACTTTGACTTCGACGATGTCACCGATCTTAACTGCGTCCTCGACTTTTTCAACGCGTTCGTGACTGAGCTTTGAAATGTGTATAAGGCCTTCTTTGCCGTTGGGCAATTCCACAAATGCGCCGAAATTCATCATTCTTGTGACTTTTCCGGTATAGACATCTCCGATCTCAATATCCTTGATGATGCCTTCGATGATCTTCTTTGCTTTATCGGCTCTCGTTAAGTCGGGTGAAGCGATGAAAACTTTGCCGTCGTCCATGATGTCGATCTTTACGCCGGTTTCATCAATGATCTTGTTGATGACTTTGCCGCCCGAACCGATAACTTCACGGATCTTGTCAACGGGGATTTGGATCGTGATGATGCGCGGAGCGTATTCGCTCAGATCTTCTCTGGGCTTGTCGATAACGGCAAGCATTTTATCGAGAATGTATAATCGTCCAACTTTCGCTCTTTCAAGCGCGGTGCTTAAAATCTCTTCGTTGATGCCGTGAATCTTGATGTCCATCTGAATGGCGGTGATGCCTTTTGCTGTGCCGGCTACTTTAAAGTCCATGTCGCCGTAAAAGTCTTCCATGCCCTGAATATCAGATAAAACGACCAGCGCGTCTTCCTCTTTGATAAGGCCC
>DAITPG010000113.1:0-7708 GCA_036833715.1 Eubacteriaceae bacterium
AATACTTGACTGCTCCGCTCACGGGTTTCCAGTTAAGCGTTGCCTGGCCGTCTCCGGCGGTTGCGGTAACAACGGGCGCTGCGATCGGCCCCATCGGCTTGGCGGTCACATGGGCGGAATACTGGCTGTACGATACTCCGTTATAGGCCTTCACCATGTAGGTGTAGGTTGTGCCGTTGGTCAGATTGCTATGGACATAGCTTGTTGAGGTTGTGCTTGTGACGGCGGTGTATTGTTTTGTCGATGGGTTGTAGGTATAGATATAATATTTCGTGGCGCCTAATAAGGCGTTCCATTTTAGCGTGACTGCTTTATCCCCTGCGCTGGCGGTGACCACGGGTTTAGCGATGGGTTTGACGGTGACATTATTTAAAGTTGTATAATCACTGTAATAGACCCCATTGTAAGCTCGAACTAAGTAAATGTAAGTTTCACCGTTATTTAAGGCCGTTTGAGTAAAATTTAAAGCTTTTGTGCTGGTTATTCCATAATATTCTTTGCGATAGGGTTCATAGGTGTAGATATCATATCGCGTTGCTCCGCTTACCGCCTTCCAGCTAAGCGTAATTTTACGGTCTCCTGCGGATGCTGTTACTGAAGGTGCGGCAATGGGTCCCATCGGTCTCGCGGACACATGATAAAAGCTGGAGTACTCATTGTAATCCGCGCCGTTGAATACGCGCACCAAATAGGTATAGGTGGTTCCGTTTGTTAAGTTTTTATGTGTATAAGTTGTATTTGTCGTTGTTGCCAATACTTTATAGGTTTTCGTTTTTGCGTCATAAGAATTGATCTGATAATGGACGGCACCGCTTACAGCTTCCCATTCCAATGTGACTTTGCCGTCGCCGAGCGTGGCATAAGCGTAAGGGTAATTTAATCTTTGATAAACATAAATATCGAATGATGTCTTTAAACCGCCAAAATAAACGGTTATAGCTTGTTTTCCCAATTCATACGAATAAAAACTGCTGACCATTGCCAAATTAACATCCAATAAAACTAAGCTGCCATTTTCGAATTGTACCTGAAGTTTGCATCCTTTGATATCTAAACTTTCTGCGCCATAGGTATATTTTGTTTTCTGCGGCAATGAAACCAATTTGATCGAAGTCGGCTTTCCGTTGACATTTTTATAAGGTATGTTGTGCGAAATCGCATAGTTTTCCGCAGCAGAGCCTGAAGGGCAGTAGATATTCAATTGACTACAGTCCAGGAAGGCATTTGATTCAATAGTTGTGACATTTTCGGGAATATATATATTGTTCAGATTGCGGCATCTATAAAAAGCATCAGATTCGATTATTTCAACATTATTCGATATCACTACACTAACTAGATAATCACAACTATTAAAAACATATTCTGAAATTTTTGTTAAGTTTTTGGGAATTGAAATAGATCGGAGATCATCGCAATTAGAAAACGCTGCGCTGCCTATAGAAATTATATTATCCGATAAATTAATTTCATTTAGATCATAGCAACATACAAATACATGGTCTTCAATTATTGTGACGGTATCCGGGAGAACTACTTTTTCTAGATCAAAACAATTGTAAAATGTGGATTTTTTTATTTCTTTGACACCTTTTGGTATATTTATAGCAGTCAATGTCTTGCAATCGTAAAAAGCATAAGAACCGATACTATCCATAGTGGAAGGCATATTCACAGACTTTAAATTTGGACAAGCATAAAAAGCGTAATCGCCTATCGACTTTACACCTTCAGGAATGGTAATGTTTTTTAAAGTAATATTATACTCAAAAGCTCTATTTGCAATGGCCGTAATCCCTTGCGGCACATCCACATTTTCCTTATTTCCTTTATATTGAATTAAAATTCCGTTATTGATCACATAATCACTGTTTGGACTTACCGTTACATCAAAGTAAACGCTGGCCCAAGCGTAATTTACTTTAACCGTTTGTTTTCCGATCTTGTTGGCATTAAATCCGCTGACCATGCTTTGTGTGATAGGAATCGTTTTAATAGAGGAGTCATTATAAATAACTTTTATAGCGGCGCCGGAAAGATTAAGGGTTTCGCCCAAAAAATATTGCGTTTTTGTCGGTGTTGAAGCCAAGGATACTGACTGAACGTTGGATACATAATTTTCCCGTACCAAATGATATTCCTTGACGGTTTCATGCAGCGGATCGTTTGCGATCAACTGCAAATCAAATTTCTCACCCAGTCCGATATTATATTTGGATAAGTCGATGGAGCCGATTAGTCCCTCGATGGTTTTATCTGATTCAAAAACTTTCGTATATATACCTGAACTGCCTTTTTTGATTCTGATTTGATACTTTGTTAAGTTTTCATCAAATATTTTTCCGTTTAGTTTCAATAAACTCCCAACAAGCATATTGTCTTGGATGGCATTGATTTCGATTATCGGATTTTTTGTGTCGCGGTAATAAGTGATTTCCGAAACATCACCGTACAAATACTTATTGTTATTTTCATATACGCCTCTTACTTTTATCGTAACGGCGCCTTCGGGAAAATTAGCAGTATCTAGTCCGGGTAGTACGAAGAAACCATCAATTTCTGTAGTGCTACCAGAATGGTAATATTTTTTTCCACCATCGATGGAATACTCAACCCGGTCAATAGTACCAGTTCCCGGAATTTCTTGCCAGCAAACATAAATCTCGCTTTCTTCTGACCACCCGGTAATTTTTGTCTCATAATCTCTGTATTTGCACAAAATCAGGTTTTGTGGAGCCCCGGGTGGGGTGTTGTTGGATGCCATCCATTCACTTGAAATTGAGCGAAATGAATAATTTCCGTTTTTATCAACCGCAACAACTGAAATCATGTAGGTAGCATTATCAGGTAAATCCTTAAATTCATATGAATATTCTTCGATGCTATCCTCATGCTCTAAGGTAACTGTTTTAAGGCAAACCTTATCCTTATTAACCGATACTATATAGTAGCTTATACCGCTGCAAAGATATTCGGGCATATCGACCGCTTCTTCAAATGTTGCCTTAACCGACACTTTGCCCGATCCGTCAAAAGGGTTATAAACGTTTGCCGTGCTAACAATAGCAAGCGGACTGGTCGAATCTGGTATCGTGATTTTTTGTTTATTTGACCGTACAATTAAATTATTGGCGTTGTCTCTTGCTTCTATTGATATCAAATAAGAACCGTCGGAATCGTCACCAAACAAACCTTTGGAACCGTCTGGAAAACCGGGGGTACTCCTCAATATCGATCTGTTTTGACTTCCCCAAGCATATTTTGAATCCAAAAAGGTTATTTGATCGGTTATATTATACAGCCTTGCGGGGCAAGAGCTTCCGCTTCCTTCCGTAATCAAATAATAATATACGGCTCCCGGCACAGGGCTGAATTCTATATCTACGTTGCCGAAAGCGGTATTGATGCCCCCACTGCTTACGGTCGGCATATCCAGCACGCATACCGGCGCTTCATCCGCATAAACAAACGAAGGTCTATCGCTTGCAAAAGCAAACAATAAACCTACGGTTACGATACTGAATATCAAAGCATTTCTGAGTTTCATTCCCGAATCTCCCAAACAAATTCTCTGATAATTAGTATATATCATCCTTTTTATTTTGTCGAGTAAATTCAATATGACATTGCAGTTTGCGGTCAAACATTTTTATGTTTTGACCGATTTTTTACAAGCTTCACCCCCTCATACCACATCACCGCCGCAAACGAAATACCCAGCACCGCGCCAAGCTGCAAAAGGCTCAGCGGCGCTAGCTTCAAGAAGGCATTGAGCGGCGAATACAAAATGACCAAAAGTCCGGCAAGCGTACCGAGATTTACAATCCACATCACTTTATCTCCGAGCAAAGAGAGGAAAGATCGAAACGCGTACTGCGTGTCGGAGCTGTTCACCTGAACGAGAAACAGGTTTGACAAAAAGATCACCGCAAGCCCCATCGCGCGCGCCGTCTCGGGCGTTTGACCCAATTTTAAATAAGAAACAGAATAGGCTCCGAACGACGCAGCAAAGATCACAAGGCCTTGAACCACGCTTTTGAATAGATTTTTACCGGTGAAGATCGGCTCCTTCGGATCGCGGGGGACGCGCTCCATAATATCTTTTTCGGCAGGCTGCCGTTCCAGCACAATGGAGCAGGTCGGGTCGATCACCAGCTCCAGCAAAACGACATGCAGCGGAAGCAGCAGAAGCCCCGAAGGATCGATGCCGAGCAGCGGCGCCAGAAGCGAAGCCAGCGCAATGGGAATATGGATGGTAAACACATACCCCACCGCCTTGCGGATATTATCGAAGATGCGTCTTCCGTCCCTTATGGTATCCACGATGGTGGAAAAATTGTCGTCCAGCAGGATAAGATCGGCGGCTTCGCGGGATACTTCCGATCCGCGTTTTCCCATGGCGATGCCGATGTCGGCGTATTTGAGCGCGGGCGCGTCATTGACCCCGTCCCCCGTCATGGCGACGATTTCGCCGTTTTCCTTAAGCGCTTTTACGATGCGCATTTTATGCTCGGGAACTACGCGCGCAAATAGGTTGATTGCGCGTACCTTTTCCCGCAGCTGTTCATCGGACATCGCATCCAGCTGCGCGCCCGTAAGCATTTCATCGGCGTTTTCCATGCCGATCTGCTTTGCGATGGCCCCTGCCGTAATGCCGTTGTCTCCGGTGATCATTACCACGCGTACGCCTGCCTTGGCGCATCGCCGGATATCGGCGGCAATGGACGGACGCGGCGGGTCGGTAAGGCCGATAAGGCCGCAAAAATCAAGCCGGCAATCCTCCAGTGAATTTGGGATATCCGCTTCCGCGTTTACCTTCATTTGTCCCACGGCAATCACGCGGAGCCCTTTGGCGCTCATGGCGGCAAGCTGCGCGTCGCTGTCTGCCAGTTCCTCCGCCGAGAGATCGCATAGCTCCACGATCCTTTCGGGCGAGCCTTTAGCGGCTATGATATATTCTCCGTCATGCAGCCATACATGGCCCATTCGCTTGGTCTCGTTAGTAAACGGATATTCCTTTAAAAACGTTCCGCCAAACAAATGCGCTTCCGACACCTGGATGCTGCCGCAATAGGCCAGCATGGCTTTTTCCATCGGATCATAGGCCTTGATTTCACAGGCCAGACCCATCACCTCGCAAAGCGTATCGCTGTCTCCCGTCGGCGCCCAGGTTTCGGTGACCGTCATTTGATTTAAAGTGATGGTGCCCGTTTTATCCACGCACAAGACCGATACGGCGCCCAGCGTTTCCACGGCGGGCAGTTTTCGCACCAGGGATTTTTTTCTTGCCAGCCGCCAAGCGCCCATCGACAAAAACACGGTCAGGATCACAGGAAATTCCTCGGGGATCATGGCCATCGCCAGCGTAATACCCGATAAAATGCTTTCGATAATGCGTTCTTTAAGCATATGGTCGGCGATATTGAAAAAAGTGGCGGTTCCGACCAATACAAACAGCACGGCGGCGAACATGCCGGAGAGCCTGACCAGCTTTCCGGTTTGTTTTTGAAGAGGGGTGGCTTCCTCGGGCGCGGAAGCCGCGTTTGCGCCGATCTTTCCATATTCGGTCAAAGCGCCGATGCTTTCAACGAAAATCAGCGCGGAGCCCTGCGTCACAAGCGTGCCTGCATAGCAGAAATCGCGCCGCCAAGGCTCGTCATTGCTGCGGTCTTGGTCATACGCTGATTTCCAGACCCCTTCGGATTCCCCGGTCAGCGAGGATTCATCCACACAGAGGTCGCTGCATTCGATAATGCAGCCGTCCGCGGGTATCTTTGTGCCTTCTTCGATGATCATAAGGTCGCCGGGGACAAGGTCGCTGCTGGCGATGATTTTTTCTGTTCCGTCCCGGATAACTTTGATATGCGGTGCCGAAAGCTCTTTAAGCGCGCTGAGGGTTTTATCCGTTTTCCACTCCTGGATCACGTCGATGGCGATAATGCCCGTCACAAAAATCAGCATAATGGCGCCGTCTCTTTTTTCGCCGAGCAGAAAATAGATCACCGATGCGGCGATCAAAAGCAGAAACATCGGCTCCTTGAGCACTTCTGCGATCTTATGGAGCAGCGTTTCTTTTTTTGCTGCGATTAATTCGTTTTTACCGTATCGGAATTGCAGCTGAAGGGCCTGTTCTTTCGTAAGGCCTTTTCTGTTAATATCAATTTTTACGGACATGTCTGACTCCTATTTACGCTTAGGTTTTCTCCGTTTGCATAAAAAAATACCCGTAGGACAAATCACTGTCCCACAGGTAATAAATTCCTGTTGCCATAGGCCCGGCCCCACAAACTCATTCTTGAGTTTATCGCCTGCTCAGTTTGTACTGTAGTTATTTTTGCAGTGCAAAGAGATGTGTATAGAGTATCATATGCCGTTACGGCTTGTCAAGTGCCTTCGGAAATTATTCATCGATGTTTTTTTACTTAAAATTCCATATAGCAAAAAAGAGTTTACATAAAAGCCGGCCGATGGTATCATAAATAAAAAGGGGGATTGAAAACTTTTATGAAAAAGCATGTTAAAACATCAAAAATCGCTGCATTATTGACTGCCGCATTATTCCTTAGCATTGCTGTCACAGGCTGCGGACCCAAGGAATCGTCCATGGATTTTAAAGCCGCCGACGGCAGTTATATGATTACCGCGGATTCGTCCTGGGCGGACAAAATCGATGAAATCGATCAAGCCGAAACCATTCTTTATATCTATAATCCGGTAATGGAAAAATACATCATGGTCATGCGTTACGCCAAAGCGGATTATGGGTTTGCAAGCCTTGACGCCTACAACGGGCAGGTGCTTCCCGCGCTGCTTTCCGCATTTAATGCCGATACCGCAAACAGCGATAAAATAACCGTTTCCGGCTTTAACGCGCTGCAAACCAAAACGGTTTTGGATTACGAAGGCCACAAATTTGTCTGCTGGATCTATTCGGTAGAAACAGATACCGATTACCTTACCATGATGGGTTATACGCTCTCTGACCGTGAGGATAAATACGGCGAAGAGATCGTTAAGGTTATGAATTCGCTGAAGGCGCAATAGTTTATACTTATAAAATCGCAAAAGAAAAAGCGGTTCGGTAGATTTACATCTTCCGAACCGCTTTAAATATATAGTTTTTAGTTATGCGGTGTCGCTGTTACATAATTATTTTCGTTCCATTGACAAACAAGCGTTCCATCATATCCTAATACTAAGTATTTATAGGTGTTACCATTCGTAAGCCCTGTATGAACGTAAATTAGAGTCGAACCGCTCAAAGTAGCTATCCTTGAATTTGTATTGGTCGAATCATTGTGCAGGTAAACACGGTATTCCGTTGCCGTAACCGCAGTCCATGTTAAGGTCACTTTGCTGTTTCCCGCAACCGCTGTCGTCAAGGGTGTTCCGATTCTCGGAGTTGCCGATTTTCTGTCATTCGCTGCCCAACTGCTGGTTGTACCGTCATAGGCGATGACTAAGTAAGTGTAGGTTGACCCGTTTGTTAATCCCGTATCCGTATAAATAAAGGTCGATCCGCTTAATGTTGCTATTCGAGTATTGATATTTGTGGAGACATCGCAGAGATAAACCCGATATTCATCCGCATTCACATTTGTCCAATTCAAAGTGACCTGCCTATCACCTGCTTCTGTTGTTAATATTGGCATACTAATTCTGGGCGTAGCTGTCACGTAAGTGGTATCATAGAAGGAACTCAAATTCG
>DAITPG010000114.1:0-7686 GCA_036833715.1 Eubacteriaceae bacterium
GGGAGCCTTGAAACTGGCTCTCACTTATCCCGAACAATATGCCGCAGTGGGATCCTTTTCGGGGCTTCTCGATTTGGAACCGATTCTGTCCTTTTTGGACGATAATATCAAAAGCGAGTTTCCGTTTATGCTCGGAGCGGCAGATAATGTCAAATATTCCCCGCTCAATCCGGTGGCACTGCTAGACGCTCAAAAAGATGCCGATCTTTCAATCTATATAGCCTGCGGGTTACAGGACGATTTGCTTGCAACAAATTATTCGTTTAAAAAAAGAGCCGATGAATTGGGGATCAACGCTCATTACTGCTTTGAAGACGGAAAACATGAATGGGACTTCTGGGACAGGCACATCAAATTGTTTATCGATTTTATAACGAGGTAATATGTTGAAAACGATCGTATTAAAACATACCGTACCTAAAAAAAAGGAAGGCACTTATTATACGCTTGAATTCAATGTTCCACAGAATATCGAACGAATAACCGTATCCTATCGATATCCCGGGAAACAGAAAGGCACCAAATACAAGCCTGCGGCCAATATCATCGATCTCGGGTTGATCGATGCCGACGAAAAATTTTTGGGATGGTCGGGCAGCGCACACAAAAAAATTTTTATAGGTGCTTATGCTTCCTCCGCCGGATATCTTGCGAAGCCGATAAAACCGGGCTGTTGGCATATTTTGATTGGTGCCTATAAAGTTCGAGCGGAAGGTGCTGATGTTGAATTTGAGATAACGTTTGAAGAAAAGAGTAAGAAATGGATTTTTGGAGACCTTCACAGCCATTCCACCGCTTCGGACGGAAAGCTAGATATCTATCAACTCGGCAAAATGGCAAAAAAGAAAGGCCTTGATTTTATTGCCGTATCCAATCACAATAATTATGCAGAAAACCTGGCCCTGCCGCATAAATCCGGACTTACGTTTATTCCGGCTGTTGAATGGACCCATTACAAAGGTCATATGAATTTATTCGGTCCGACCAATCCGTTTGAGAATTCGTTTGTCGCAAATAGCGAAGACGAAATGAAGGCAGTGATAAACAAAGCTAAGGAATTGGGAGCGCTTGTTTCGGTCAATCATCCAAAATGCAGTTTCTGCCCATATCTTTGGGATGATGAGAACGGTTTCGATATCATTGAGATATGGAACGGGCCGATGCGGGCAGCCAATATGCGGGCGATCGCCTGGTGGACAGAGCTATTGAAAAAAGGCAGACGGCTCCCTGCCGTCGGAGGCAGCGATTTTCACAGACGGCATCGATTTGTCAGTCTCGGTAATCCCGTTACCGCTGTATCAGCGGATTCCGCGAGTGTAAAGGATATACTGACAGCGCTATCGAGTGGACATGCTTATGTGACATTCTGTGTAAAAGGCCCTCGGCTTGAACTTCAATATAATGAAGCGGGAATGGGCGACAGCATTCGATTGCAGGAAAATTGTTTATTGGAAATAACAGCGTCTCGTCTCAGAGGAACACAGCTTATTTTAGTGACAGAAAAAGGTGAAAAGACATTAGCCGGGTATTCAAAAGGCGGCGCATTGTATGCCGCTGTAAAACCCGAAGGGCCCGGCTTTGCTTATGTAAAAGCAGTACGACATGCATTGGGTCATGAAATCATACGGGCTGTTTCCAATCCGATTTATTTTGAATAGATTTTAAATGAAGACAGAACAAAAATCCGCTTACAGCTAAGCGGATTTTAATTTTGCTCTAAATATATTCATATTCTTTTTGTGTTTCAGCCTGTTTTCGAACTGCGTAATTGATTTTGCTTTCCGCGAGCATCAGCTTGATGCGGTTAAGCTGATTGACGGCGCTGGCGCTGGAATCATAATCCAATGGATATAGGTTGGATGAGGGATAAAGCCTTTTCAGTTCTTTCATTACGCCTTTGCCGGTAATGTGATTCGGCAGGCAGGCAAAAGGCTGCAGGCACAGGATGTTATCGACGCCGCTATGGATTAGTTCCAGCATCTCTGCGGTCAGAAGCCATCCCTCCCCTGTTTGGTTTGCGGTCGAAACAACGGAAGAAGCGAGCTCCGCCAATTTTTCTATCGGCAGCGGAGCGGAAAAATAGCTGCTTTTTTGAACCGCTTTGATGAGTGTTTTACGGTATAGTTCCAAAAACCAAATCACCGATTTAGATA
Organism: Eubacteriaceae bacterium; assembly: GCA_036833715.1. Lineage (GTDB taxonomy): Bacteria > Bacillota > Clostridia > Eubacteriales > Anaerofustaceae > JBGMEA01. The sequence goes on from DAITPG010000114.1 coordinate 2,154, forward strand.
TGAGCGCGTTACGCAACGGCGTATGATAATACTTTCTTTTTTCGACGTTGTTGATTGCGCAATACAGTAAAAAATCCAAAAGATCGGGCACCACAGCTTCGGCGCCTTCCGATTCCAAAACTCTCACCAGATCGTTGTTTGCGGTAGGATGAAATTTCACCAATATTTCCCCTACGATCCCTACCGACGGTTTTTTGGTCTGATTGAGCTCCACCTTGTCAAAATCCGCAACGATGTTTTTGATGTTGGATCGAAAACGCAGGATGTTCCCATCCGCGACATTTTGATGGCATTTCTTAACCCATTGATCATAAAGAAAATCCGCAGTTCCCTTGACCTTTTCATTGGGACGCACTTTATAAAGAACGCGCATAAACAAATCGCCGTATACGATGCCCATGATGCTTCGATGGATCAGTGCAAAGCTGTATTTCATGCCCGGATTTTTTTCTAGACCCGAAGCATTCAGCGAGATGACGGGTATGTTTTCAAATCCTGCGCGAACCAAGGCCTTGCGCAGCAGGCTTATATAATTGGTGGCTCGACAGCCTCCGCCCGTTTGGGTAATGGCCAGCGACACATTGGCGAGATCGTATCGTCCGGATTTTAGCGCGCTGATCATTTGACCGACGACGATCAGGGTGGGATAACAGGCGTCATTATTCACATAGCGCAAACCCTCGTTGATTGCGTTGTCGTCAACTTCGGGTAGCACCTCCAGATTGTAACCGCAGGATGTAAACGCCGTTTGTAAAAATTGAAAATGAATGGGCGACATCTGCGGGCATAGGATGGTGTGCTTTTTTTTCATTTCTTCGGTAAACGGAACGCGCACATAGGATTTTTCGGCGCTATGTAAATTTACCGATTGTTTCTCGCGTTCCTCAATGGCAGCGGCAAGGGATCGAAGACGGATTTTGGCCGTGCCGAGATTATTGATCTCATCGATTTTCAAAAGCGTATACAGCTTTCCGCCTTTGTTTAAAATGCGTTGAATCTCATCGGCGGTGACCGCGTCAAGCCCGCAGCCGAAGGAATTCAGCTGAACAAGTTCCAGCTGCGGCTGGGTGGTCACATACATCGCCGCGGCGTAAAGCCTTGCATGATAGGCCCATTGATTTACCACCTCAACCTTTTCTGTATGCGCCATAAAAGCTACGGAATCTTCGGTGAGCACCGCAAAGCCCAGTTCATTGATCAGCTTGGGGATTCCGTGGTTAATTTCGTTATCGATGTGATACGGCCTTCCCGCAAGCACGATGCCCTTTTGATGATGCGCCTTTAAAAACTCGACGGTTTCTTTTCCCTGTTGATGAAGATCGGCTCTGGCTTGCATGAGTTCATCCCATGCGGCTTGAGCGGCGGCGCGGATTTTTTCTTTCGAAAAACCTTCCGGCATAAATATTTCGACCAGTCTTTTGACTGCGTTTTCGCAGGAGGAAAGTGAAATAAAAGGATTGAGAAAACGTATGCCCTGTGTTTTTAAAATATCCATATTGTTTTTTATGTTTTCGGAATATGATGTCACCACGGGGCAGTTAAAGCAGTTGTCACTGTTTGCCATTTCCTTTTCCTCATACGCGACCGAAGGGTAAAAAATCGTGTTTACTCCCTGGTCAATCAGCGAGAGGATGTGCCCATGCACCAGTTTTGCCGGATAACAGACGGTTTCGGAAGGAATACTTTCGATCCCTCTCAAAAAAGTGCGTCCCGTGCTTTCCTCCGATAATACCACGCGGTAACCCAGCGCCGTGAGAAACGAATGCCAAAAAGGATAATTTTCAAACATATTTAAAACGCGGGGAAGGCCGATGGAACCGCTCGGAGCGTTTTCCTCGGACAGGGATGTATAACCGAAGAATCGATTGAATTTGTATTCATATAAATTCGGCAGCTTGATCTTTTCTTCGGCTGCTGCGCACCCGGATAAAGCCCCGCGTTCGCATCGGTTTCCCGAAACGAATATCTGCCTATTGCTTCCCGAAAAATGATTGACAGTCAGCATGCATTGATTGGTGCAACCGTTGCATCGCGTATTCTTGATATCAATTTTCAAACCGTCGATTTCTTCGGAAGTAAGCAGCGTGGAACACTGATCCGAACTTTCACGGGCAATCAACGCGGCGCCGTAAGCGCCCACCAAACCCGCGATATCGGGGCGTATGACATTTTTGCCAATGTAGGTTTCAAAGCTTCGCAATACCGCGTCATTCTTAAAGGTGCCACCCTGAACAACGATATTTTCACCCAGCTCATCAAAATCAGATACCTTGATGACTTTCATCAACGCGTTTTTAATGACGGAATAGGACAATCCCGCGGAAATATCCTCTACGGACGCGCCTTCCTTTTGCGCTTGCTTGACGCGGGAATTCATAAACACGGTGCAGCGCGAACCCAAATCAACTGGAGATACGGCATATAAAGCGCTCTGCGCAAAATCCTTGATGGTATAGCCGAGTGATTGTGCGAAGGTATCGATAAAGGAACCGCAGCCGGAGGAACACGCTTCATTTAAAAAGATGCTGTCTACCGCGTGATCGCGGATGCGCATGCATTTAATATCCTGACCGCCGATATCCAAAATGAAATTGACGTTGGGCATAAAGAAAGAAGCCCCTTTGTAATGCGCGATGGTTTCCACCTTACCCATATCGACTCGTAAAGCCGCTTTGATCAGGTTCTCGCCGTAGCCCGTTACACAGGACCACGCGATGGATGCCGAATCCGGCATCAACGAATAAATATCCTTCAGCGCACGCATGGTGACTTGCAGCGGATTTCCGTTGTTGTTTTCATAAAACGTATGTAAGAGCCTTCCGTTATCGTCGATCAATGCAAGCTTTGTAGTTGTAGAGCCGGCATCGATGCCGAGATAGCATTTTCCGGCGTATGCGGAAAGATCGGCTGTTTCCGCTTTGCTCTTCTCGTGCCTTGCGCGGAATTCATCATATTCTTTTTCGTCCGCAAAAAGTGAAGGCAGCCTTTGCTGATCGGCATAGGTCAGCGGATCAAAGCTCTCTAGCTCGGCCAAAAGCTGCGGAAGGCTGAATACCTCTTCGCTGCTTTGCGCGTACAGGCAAGCGCCGAAACAGGCAAACATATGCGAATCGGAAGGAAAAATCGCCTGTTCCCTTCCCAGTTCCAAAATCGTTTGAAAGCTTTTGCGAAGTTCGGATAAAAAGAACAACGGTCCGCCCAGGAAAGCAACGTTCCCTTTGATCGGACGTCCGCAGGCCAAACCGCAAATCGTTTGATTGACGACCGCATGAAAGATAGAAGCGGCGATATTTTCTTTCTTGACGCCTTCATTCAGCAGCGGCTGAATATCGGATTTCGCAAAAACACCGCATCGTGACGCAATGGGATAGATCATTTCGGCTTTTTTTGCCAACTCGTTAAGCCCTGCAGCATCGGTTCCCAAAAGCGTAGCCATCTGATCAATGAAAGCGCCCGTGCCTCCGGCGCATATTCCGTTCATGCGCTGCTCCGTTCCGCCGGTGAAATACATGATTTTGGCGTCTTCCCCGCCCAGTTCAATGGCAACATCAGTCTCCGGTATAAATTCTTTGACGGCAAACGTGCTTGCGATCACTTCCTGAATAAACGGAACATGGATATGCTGCGCAAGGCTGATACTTGCATTGCCTGTCATCTCGACATGAAAGCTTACGTCTTTGAAGGAATCATGAATATCCTCAAGGATCTCCTTTAACGTCCCTTGTATATTGGCCAGATGCCTTTGGTATTTTTGATATACGACCTTGTTGGCTTCATTGGTTACGGCTGCCTTGATGGTTGTGGAGCCAATATCAATTCCGAGGCTGAATAGATTTTCCATAGCTGCTCTGATTTCCGATGCGAAAACTCTAATACAATTTTAAGAATAAACGCAATCAATTATGATATAATTATATATTTTTTTTATATAATACATCACATTGCGTTTAATATCAACCATAATTTCTTTACATAAATATTAATTTATAATGAATTTAAATTAAGTTTGCCAATTCAAATTAGTTAACCTAAATCCATTGAATATTTTATATTTAACTTTATTTAAGCAAAATACGGCTATCAATTACTGTTTATTTTTTGCTTGTAGGATAAACAAAAATCGAAAAATGTTTGTAGCTGCTCCGATATATATTTGTTTTTATGGCGGATAATCTTAAATGTTCTGTCAAAATTCATGCCGGCAATCGGTACCACATACAATAGTGCCGCATCGATTTCTTTCTTTACCGACATTTGCGAAATCACCGTTATACCGTGGCCCTGGATCACAGCAGCCTTAATGGAATCCGCATTGTTGCAGATCCAGGCAGGCTTCCAGCAATATCCCTGGATCGACATGGTTTCTTCAAATAGCTTTCTTGTGCCACTTCCCTCTTCCCGAATTATGAAATCTTCTTTAGCGAGTTCAACAGGGTCGATCGGTTTAATCGAAGAATTATTGGCGAATCGATGGGTTGCACCGCAAACAAGAACAAGACGATCCTCCATAAACGGCTTGCTTATCAGCTCGGAAGACTTGATTTCTCCCTCTACCAACCCGAAGTCGCATCGGTCGTTCAGCAGCAGCGTTTCAATTTGATGGGTATTGTCCACAATCACTTCCGATTTCATATGCGATTTTATTGTTTTATAATCTGCAAGGAGAAAGGGCAATACATTGGCGCCAACCGTTACGCTGGCACCGATTCTGATTAAAACGCTGCCGTGCATGGCTTTCATTTCCTTTTCGATATCCGAATCCATACCGATCATATGTCTGGCATAGCTGAGCAGTTTTTCTCCGGCAGCTGTCAGATAAAGCCTGCGCGACAGACGTTCAAATAAACGGACTTCATAGAAGGTTTCAAGTTCCGCGATTGCTTGACTGACCGCTGACTGCGAAATATATAAAATTTCCGCCGCTGCGGTCATATTAAAAGTGTCACAGACAGCCGCGAAAATTTTTAAATGTCTGAGTGTCATAGTCTTCTCCATAAGTTTTACTTATCATTATGATTAAATAATAGTATTTTACTTATCGATTGTCAAGGCGTATGATAAATAAAACAAGGAGGGTACCTATATGAAAAAAATCATCAACAACATACCGAGCATAGGATTAACAGCACTCATTGCGATCCCAGCTTGTTTTTTGGGAAAAGCATTTCCAGTGATCGGAAGTAACGTAATAGGCATCCTCTTTGGAATGCTGCTTTCCTTTTGGAAAAAAAAGTCTTGTTTGGAGCAAGGCATCAATTATACATCCAAAAAATTGCTTCAATATTCGATCATTCTTATAGGTTTTGATATGAACTTGACCATCATCATGCAAGCGGGGGCGCAAACCCTATTACTGATGTGTTTTACTTTAAGCGCCGCATTGTTGACAGCATACACCGTCGGAAAATTATTGAGGATCGATTCTAAGATCGTCACTCTGATCGGTGTCGGCACGTCGATCTGCGGAGGATCGGCAATCGCCGCGACGGCGCCGGTCATCCAAGCCGACGATGAGGCAGTTGCGCATTCCATC
>DAITPG010000115.1:0-7659 GCA_036833715.1 Eubacteriaceae bacterium
ACATCTTTCTCTTCCGCGAAACGGATTTCAGCTTTCATATTTTTCACCTCTTGCTATTTACAAATCAATAAATAAAAAATGCCGATCTATTCGGCTTCGGATATTTGTCTCAAGTCCGTGTTTTTTTGCGCAAGATAACATCATCCCGTTTTGGCATAAATCTTCTTAAAGGAATCCTTCAAATTTAAAAATGCTTCTACGACATCGGGATCAAAATGTGTACCTTTGCCGTCCAAAATGATTTCAACGCTTTTTTTGTGGGAAAATGGTTTCTTATAAGGACGCTTCGATCTCAAAGCATCGTAAACATCGGTAAGCGCAACGATACGAGCAGAAAGTGGAATATTCTCTGCACTTAAACCATCGGGATAGCCATTCCCGTCGTATCGTTCATGATGATTGCGGATAATGCATGCGCTCATCTCATACCAGGGGTTCCCGGGAAAACGTTCCATGAGCTTATATATCTTTTCAGCGCCGATCACGGGATGCCTTTTGATCTGTTTAAATTCTTTTTTATTCAGCGACTCACGTTTATTTAATATTTTTTCGGGTACTCCGAGCTTTCCGATATCATGCAGCATGCTCGAAATAGCTATTGTGTCCAGATATTCTTCATCTATATAATCCGAGTACTTTCGATTTTTTGACAACTCGGCTGCGAGCATTTTCGAAAACACGCTGATCCTTGAAAGATGCCCGCCCGATGATTCATCTCTGCTTTCATATAAATAAACCATGGAATAAATCACGGACAGATTTCGTTTATAAAAATCATCTTCTTCGTATGGCAACATATGTCCTACCGATCCTAAGCACGCCTAATTGATGGCTATAAAACGAATTATCGGGATAAATAAAAATGAAATAATAAAACCGCTTGCATCAGCAGCGGTAACCGGCTGTCTTTCCCAAATGATGGGGGAAGACCCTTGGCTTTGCGTCATAGGTTTTCACCTACTTTGCTCTTCACTTTTTTAAAAATATTAACATATTCTTCTAGTAAAGTCAATCAAAATTGCCTTACAAAAACGCCGCGATAAAAACAAATATTTGTTTTACAAATATTTATAAAAAAATTGTAAAATTTGCAAAATAGTTATATAATTAAAAGTATTACACTTATTATGTGTAGATTAATAATTATTTAATGATGTAATTGTTTTATTTACATTTGAGGTCTTGTTGTGGTTTTTGATTTAAAATACGTGTTGATTTTTTCGTTATTGTTTTTCTTGTTTTTGGCTTGTTATTTTTTTCGTTACCGACGCATATTGTCCTCACAGGTTCTTTTATTATTATGCTTTTTCTGCGGCATATATATCATAAGTTACATCTTTCAATTATATACGGCGGAACCGGGATTATTGACATTGTGGAACATGGTGCAGTATACGGCCTTTCCGTTTATCCCTGCATTCTGGCTTTTGTTCTTGATTTATGAAAGCGGAAATCACTCATCTCTGACGCCGCTCAACGTAATGATTTTATTTTTTATACCTTACTTGACTGTATTTATGCGGCTGACCAACAACTATCATCATTTGTTTTATAAAATTGAATATATACGAGAACCTCATCTGTTTTTTGAAGCGACGAACGGCCCTTTTTATTATCTGTTTTTTATTTACGGAACGGCTTGTATGATCATCTCAGGCGTATGGCTGCTGCGCGGCCTTCTTCGTATCGAAAGGACACTTCGCATCAAAAGAATACTGCTGGCATCTTTTTATCTGTTTCCGTGCTTGCTGCTGCTGCTTCAATTATTTGGCGTGCTCAGCTGTGATATCGACTGTTTCGTTGTAGCGTTATCGTTTTCCGTTCTTCTTATTATTCTTATTATCAGAAAATTCAATCTGCTGGACGAAAAAGAGATCGTTTTGGCGGAATTGCAATCCAACAGCGAATTACTGAAGGTTATTATCGGTACCATCGATCCGATCATTTTCATTATCGATATGGACAAAAGACGAATAAGGACCATTAATCATACCTTCTTCACGGTATTCGGCTTAGAATTGGATTCCAAAATCGATAATGCAATCAATCAGATAAAAACTTTGATCCATCCGGATGACAGAATCGAAATCCAAAATCTGATAGGTTCATTCGGTTTGCTTATGCAAAACAATGACTGTATCTCGACAGAAGTCAGGGTTCTTGATGCAGAAAGACGATATATTTGGATCCGCTTACAGTTTCGCTCAGTAAAATATAAAAAAGGCTGCGCAAAACAAATCGTAGGGAGCGTATCGAATATCAATGAAGAAAGAAAAAAACTTGAAGAATTTGTGATTAAAGCGCAGTTTGATCAGCCGACCGGCCTTTATAATAAAGAAACGGTACAGCAAAAGATCGAACAGTATCTTTCTCAAAAGGAGCATCCCAACTGTTTAGGCGCATTTCTTTTGTTTGATATCGATAATTTAAAAGTGATCAATGATAAAAACGGGCATTATATCGGGGACAAAATCATCAATCATATCGCAAAAATCTTGAAAGATAATTTTTGCAAACACAGTATCATCGGCCGCTTGGGAGGGGATGAATTTGTCGTTTTCCAAAAAAAAGTCGAATCCACCGAACAACTGGTCAATCTGGTCGAAGAAGCAATTGAAGACATCCGCGAGCTCGGAGATGTCCTTTATATCAGCACACAGGTCTCGGTAAGTATCGGTATTTCTTTGTTTCCGGACGATGATGTTTGTTTCTCGCAATTATACATGAAAGCGGATCTTGCTATGTATAATATTAAAAATGCGAACAAAAACGGACTTATGTTTTATGATGATTCGATGCAATTCAGTTTTGAATAGCTACGAAACAATGGGAATTGCACTCATTTATAAAGAATCAGACTCCGATGCAGATTTTATACAATTTATTTTTTGTGAAGAACTTGCTCCATCAAAAATCGCAATTTGATTTTAAGATAATGTCAGTTCTACGGGACAATGATCGCTGCCCATCACTTCATATAAAATTTTGCTGTCGATCAGCCTGTCCTTCAGCTTTGAAGATACCAGAAAATAATCGATGCGCCAGCCGACATTCTTTTCCCGTGCCTTGTACATGTAAGACCACCAGCTGTAAGCGTCTTTGGCATCCGGATAGAAATGACGGAATGAATCGATAAAGCCGCTTTCAAGAAGCATCGTCATACGCATGCGCTCTTGATCGGAAAATCCTGCGGAGAAATGATTGGTTTTGGGATTTTTTATATCGATTTCATTGTGAGCCACGTTTAAATCGCCGCAAATGATCACCGGCTTTACCGAATCGAGTTTGACGACATAGTTTAAAAAATCTTCTTCCCACTGCATGCGATAATCAAGGCGCGCTAATTCTCTTTGCGAATTGGGTGCATAAACATTTACCAAGTAAAAAGAATCGTATTCCAAGGTGATCACACGGCCTTCTTCATCATGTATAGGCATACCGATCCCGCAGGTAAAATTCCGGGGTTTCATTTTGGTAAAAACAGCCGTGCCCGCATAGCCTTTTTTGACGGAGCTGTTCCAGTATTGGTCGTATCCGTCATAGGTGAATTCCATTTGGGACTGCTGCATCTTTGTTTCCTGCAAACAAACAATATCAGCATCTGCCGCATGGAAAAAATCGTTAAAACCCTTGTTTAATACGGCACGAAGGCCATTCACGTTCCAAGAAATCAGTTTGATCAAAATAAAACTCCGATCATTACAAATTTATTTCAAATACATTTTCGTCAGTATAGATTCTGTCAGTTTGGACGGAAGCAGTTTCTTAAGTGTTACGAGCAGCTGATAGTCGAATCCAACCGCTTTTCGAATGGGCGGATTGATTTTTTGTGCCATCTTGAGGGCGGTGTGCGCTGCGCTTTCAGGCGGCTTTCCGTTTTCTTCGTCCCTCGCCATCTTCCCTACCGCTTTTTCGCATAATTCTTTATAGACGGAATTCGTTGGGATCATCATTTTACGGGCTGCCGTAAAGCCTGTCCTCGTATCTCCCGGTTCAATTAAGCAAGCGCGGATGCCGAAGCCTCTGCATTCCATGCGCAGAGCCTCCACATAAGCTTCCAGCGCGTATTTGCTGGAGGAGTAATGGGACTGAAACGGAATGGAGATAACGCCGGCGACCGAGCTCATAACCATTATCAGGCCTTTGCCCGCTGCACGCATCGAGGGCATGATCGCCTTATTTACGCGCAATACACCCAAATAATTGGTATCGAGCTGTTCTTTAACAGCTTCAATGGGCGTATCTTCCGCGGAGCCGGCTATGCCGAAGCCTGCGCAATGAAGAACAATGCCGATTGAACCCTCTTTTTTGAGGATCATTTGAACGGTTTCGTTAACGGAAGTTTCATCCGTAACATCCATTTTTGCGGTATGTATGATTGCATCCCCCAGCTTTCGTTGACCCTGATCGCTGCCGCGGGAGACTCCCCAAACCGTAAAACCGGCTTTTGCAAAATATTCGGCGCAAGCCAATCCCAAGCCCGAACTCGCTCCGGTTATAAGTATTATTTTTCCGTATGGATAGTTCATCGGTTTCTCCTGCCTTTTTATGATATTATAATACAAATGAAGCTTCTCTCATAGACCCGATGTGATAAATTAAAGGCTTCGCATAAGATTTTGAATAAATTCGAAAATATTTTTTGTTAAATACATTTAATTTTGATCATTTAGATTGACATGAAATTGAACCCGTGATAAAATTAGTAAAAGTGGTCTCCTTATTGAATAACTTATTGGACCATTGCCACTTTACCGTTTAATACGGGCTAAACTGTCTACAAAAGAAGTATCGATTGTGAGCGATACTTCTTTTGCTTCTTATAAACCATTAAATTTATTTGAAGTTAGCATTTAATATATTTATATACCGTATTTACTATCGGTCAAAATTTCTTATTGATGAGCGGAAAATAATCATTTGAGTAACTTTTGAAGATTAATGATCCCGGTCCCTTGTACGGTCCGGGGCTGTTTCAAGGTGTCGGTGCTGTTGACAAGCATATCTTTCACTTGATTCGGAGTCAATTTTGGATTTTTCTCCAGTAAAAGCGCGCAGCAACCGCTGATGATCGGCGTAGACATGGATGTTCCGCTCATGGTCACATAGCTGGAACCATAATTGGCCAGAGATGTAATATTAACGCCGGGAGCCAATAAATCCGGTTTCATTTTGGTATAAGGGGACGGTCCTCTGGAAGAGAAATCCGCAACGAAATCGTCGATGATCGGGATGGTGTTATTATCATTCGAGCAGCCGACCGTAATGATTTTTTTGCTTACGCCCGGAGAATCGATGGTTCCGGGACCCGGCCCGTCGTTTCCTGCGGCTGCAATCACGATCACTCCGCTGTCCCATAATTTTTCCACTGCGATAACCATCGGGTCATAATTCTGCTTTCCCTGCACCGAAGAACCCAATGACAACGAAGCAATTCTGATATTATATTTTTCTTTATTTTTCCATATCCAGTTTAAGGCAGCTATAATATCGGAAGTACTTCCTTCACCATACTGATTCATAACCTTCAACGATATGATATTCGCTTCCGGAGCAATCCCTTTATACTTCCCTCTGGAGGAAACTCCATCGGAAGCTACGATTCCCGCAACATGCGTGCCGTGGCCGTTGTCGTCATAAGTTTTTTTTTTGCCTTGAACAAAATCGACAAATTCAACGATGCGGTTTGAGCTTAATGTAAGATCGTCATGCGGATAAACCCCTGTATCGATGACAGCAACGCCGATGCCTTTGCCGGTATATTTGGTTTTATCCGTGCCTATCGCGGGCCTGGCAATATCAAGACAGGTTGCCGCGTCATGGTCGTTGGCGATATATAATATATTTTCATCTTTTGCCAGCTCGGCGATATTTTTGGCTACAGCGTCGACCGCAAAAGCATTCATCATTTCTAAATCATATTTGATTACACAGCCGTTTTCTATAAGCTTTTCCCTTAATTTTTCCCTGTTTTTATTTTGTGCCAATATAATGACTGAAATCAAATCGTTATTATTCGCGCTGCTGGTTCGATTGGTTATCGAAGCATCCCATTTTTGCAAATTTTCGCGTTTTTTCATTTAAAAACTCCTTCCAACACATAATATGCGGCTGGCAGGAGTTATGTTTTAATTCTGTTACTTTTCTTCTATATTTGAACTTTCTACATTTTTCGAACGAAATTTTTTGCCGGCTTTCGCTCCGGTCTTGGTTTTTTTTGAGGAACGGCGCGTTTTGCGCTTATCTTTTTTGGCTTTGGTGCGAGCCATTTTGTTTTCTCTGTTTTTCTTCATTTGTTCGGGATCTTTTCCGAGCAGATTTGCTAAAAAGGACATTCTGTCACCTCATTTCTTCTTTAAGTAACCTTTTAATGCGCTCATAATGGTTTCGAATTGAGTTTGTTGTTCGGGCGATAATTTCTTTTTCATTTCCATAACCATTTTCGCTTTCTCTTCCTTTGATAAATCGCCTTTTTTATTGAGTTCTTTTACAAATTCATTGATCTGGCCCGAATACTTTTTGTCAAACTTTTCGATCTGCTTATCCAAACCCTTTTCTTTGATCTTTTTCTGTAATTTGTCTACATCTTCTTTGGAATTTTTTAAGTCTTTGATGATCGACTGCATTTCATCAATTTCTTTTTTATCTATGTTAATCACCTCCGCTTACACAATATATTGTATGATAAGAAAATTAATTGTTTACTTTTTTCACATCTAACAGCATGCTGCGTATTATAAGGCGAAAAGAGATTTACAAAATACTCTTTGCATCTACTAATTTATGGAGGATTAAAATAAATGTGCGATTTATTCAATGATTGCAGCTGCAACAGCTTATTGATGTTCTTCTTACTGCTTGTTGTGTTATTTGACAGCTTTGGCGTATTTGAAGATGATCCGGGAACCCTTCTCTTCTTCTTCTTGTTATTGGTGATCATTACTATTCAATAGTCAGTGATTGAAAAACTAAGTTCGTATCACCTCATCTAAGCGATGAGGTGTTTTTATATTAAATTTATGTAAACTACCGTAAAAAACTTGCAAAGCATTGACATAAAATGATAAAATGTAACAAAAAAGTAACAGAGGCAAGAATGGACACAAAGAAAAAAAGAAAGATCCTGATGCCGATCGGAATCATCGTTGCTTGTTTGATCCTAGCTGTTTTTGTTGTAAAACCGTCGAAAGAAGAAATTTTCGCCAAAGAATTTTTAAGTAAATTATACGATATTTCGGATTATCAGCAGTTTACCTATCTTACAAAAGCTTCGGTTGTCTCATCCGCGAGCAGTGATGTTTCGGAAACCGAAAAATATAAAGACTATTTTACCGAAAGCGGATACGATGGATTTGTTTCTCAGCAAATATATGGATTTTATGAAGAACTTGCTTATGAAAACAAATGCACGTTATCCTTAAAATCAATTAAGTTTCAGCAGACCAGTTATGAAGCATTTGACGGCACGAGAAAATTCTTTTTTACAGCAACGGTCAACGCCGAGTATCATGAAACCGGCGAAACAAAGACGATTACCCAGGACGGCACGATCAGCGTCATTACGGTTAATGGACAAAGCAAGATCGATACGGTATGGTTTAACGGACATCAGGAAATCAAGGCGGAATTGGATAAATAATATTATTACCTGTTTATGTA
>DAITPG010000116.1:0-735 GCA_036833715.1 Eubacteriaceae bacterium
ATGCACGGTGCCAATACCTACAGAAGAAATTCTGAATGATGAGGATAACAGGGAGCCTCACGAATGAGGTTTTTTTATTGCCAAAGAAACGAAAAGGGTGTGCATTCTACAAACGGAGGAAAACATGAAACATTACTTTACATCCGAATCTGTTACGGAAGGGCATCCCGACAAAATGTGCGACCAGATCAGCGACGCGATCCTTGACACCATCATCGCGCAGGACCCCAAAGCCCGCGTCGCCTGCGAAACGGCTACCACCACCGGCCTTGTCGTCGTGATGGGCGAAATCACCACCAATTGCTATGTCGACATTCAAAAGGTGGTGCGCAATACCGTCAGCGAGATCGGCTACACCCGCGCCAAATTCGGCTTTGACGCCGAAACCTGCGGCGTGCTCGTCGCCATCAATGAGCAGTCAAGCGACATCGCCATGGGCGTGGATAAATCTTACGAAGCCAAACTGGGAGAAACGGACGATGATTTTTCGACCGGCGCGGGCGATCAGGGCCTGATGTTCGGCTTTGCCTGCAATGAAACCGAAGAGCTGATGCCCTTCCCCATCACCTATGCCCACCGTCTGGCACGGCGCCTTGCCGATGTGCGCAAAAGCAAACTGCTCGGCTATCTGCGTCCCGACGGAAAAACGCAGGTGACCGTGGAATATGACGGCAACACGCCCGTGCGCGTGGATACCGTGGTCGTATCGTCCCAGCATGATCCGGACATCGACCA
>DAITPG010000116.1:745-7570 GCA_036833715.1 Eubacteriaceae bacterium
AAAGCGGATATCATCAAGCATGTGATAGAGCCCGTGATCCCTGCGGACATGATCGACGAAAACACAAAGTTCTACATCAATCCCACGGGACGCTTTGTGATCGGCGGCCCCAACGGGGATTCCGGTCTCACCGGACGCAAGATCATCGTGGACACCTACGGCGGATACGCCCGTCACGGCGGCGGCGCGTTCTCGGGCAAGGACCCCACCAAAGTGGACCGTTCTGCCTGCTACATGGCGCGTTATATCGCCAAAAACATTGTGGCCGCGGGTCTTGCCGACAAGTGCGAGATCGAGGTCGCATATGCCATCGGCGTGGCGAAGCCGCTCAGCATCTTTGTGGATACGTTCGGCACGGGCAAGCTCAGCAATGAAGAGATCAGCGCGGTCATTTCCGAAAACTTTGATCTGCGTCCCGATGCCATCATCGCGCATCTTGACCTGCGCAGACCCATCTACCGCCAGACCGCCGCGTACGGACACTTCGGCCGCATCGATATCGATCTGCCGTGGGAGCGTACGGATAAGGCGGCAGAGCTCAAAAAGTATTTAAAATAGACATCGCAAAGTGCCGGCAAAAAAATCGGCACTTTTACTTTATTTTTTATCCAAAACTAATAAGAGACAGGTAAAATTTCAATGGATTTAAATGGTTACAGAGATGAGGCGGGAGCCTTTCTTGCAGCCTTGGGTAAGGATAACAGCGGAATACAGGAAAAGGTCGATCTTCTTGAAGCGGAATTGGAGCTTTTAAAAAAGGTAAAAGAAGAACCCGACCGGTTAAGGCATCAGATATATGATATGCTGTTTATCCTTTTTGAGATTGCTTCCGAAAGCGGTTTTGATTTGAACGGCGAATGGGAGATTGGCCGAAAACGAAAATCAGAAAAATATCTCTCTTGCTGACCGCGAGCCTTTGGGGAGCCGCATGATTTTCCGACACGGCGGAACGGATGGATGTTATTCATTACACGAAACGCCGCAAGTAGAAAGGTAAAAAAATATGAGAAAAACGATCCCCTATGGGAATATGCGCAAGGCAGCGGGAAGGCTTCCTTCAGCCTGTCTTTTGCGGAAATCAAAGAGATACTGGGTTTTGAGATCGACCATTCATTTTTGAATTACAAAAAGGAGCTGGCCGAGTACGGCTATACGGTCGGAAAGATTTCCTTGAAGGAAAAGAAGGTGATGTTTGCCAAGACGCAGGCCGATCAGTAATTCGCGGATAATAGTCGGTCAATACGAAAGGCGGAAGCATTAAACTTAATCGAAAGCACAAAAGCATCACGTTTGGAAACCATAAAGGAAAACCGATCGAATGGCTGATCGGCGAAGTTGGCTCCGGCACGGAGCAGGTCTACCTTATGGCGAAAGATGTTCTTGAAATACGGCAGTTTCACGATAATCTTGAGGATGTATGCTGGGAAAACTGCTCGCTGCGGACATGGCTCAACGGCGAATTTTTAGACGGATTTGCGACGGAGGAAAAGGAAGCCATCACCGTGTCAACGCTTCCAAATGAGGCAAATGCCTGGTTCGGAACAAGCGGCGGCAATCCCACAGCGGATAGAATATTTTTGCCGGATATCAGGGAACTGGTTGCTTTTTTTGGCGACAGCGGCCAGTTTGAAAGCGGAAATCAGAAAAGCAAATATTTTATCAATGACAAATTTAACAATATCAGAAGAGCTTATTTTAACGGCTTTCCTGTCTGGTGGTGGCTGCGCTCCCCCGGCCTTTATGGGAATAACGCAGCTGACTGCTACAAGGGCGGCAGCATTCATTTAAGCGGACACCGTGTCTGCAACAGCATCGGCGGCGGCGGTGTGCGTCCGGCTTTGCGTTTAAAAAATGACGCATCGACGTATTTTATGTAAAATATCTATTCATCACAATAGCGCAAATAAATAAACGCCGACCGCAAACCGAATCAATTTCGGAGTCAGTCGGACGTTTTTTATTTGCGGCACGTCGTCATAGCGTTGAGCTGCACGGTATAAACGGCGTTGTTTTTCATAGTGACCTTGACCGAATAGATATACGGCTGAAGATCGAGGATTTCCTGCTTCGTTAAGCCCTGGGTATCAAAAACCAGCTCGCCGTTAACTTCGATATAATCTTCCTTGACCGTAAAGGACGGAAGATCGCCGCTGATGACACGTGCGATGACGCTGTTGCTGATCATCGGTTCGATCTGCTTTACCCTGCTGAGTTCCTCGGTTTCGGAGCTTAAATACAGGGTATAGGTATAGCGGCTGACATCGAGGCTGTCATCGCTTTGCGAGCCGAGGCCCGCGTTCCAGCTGTAGATCGAAAAGCCGGGCTTTTTATCTTCTCCGCTTTCCTCTTGATTTCCGCCGCAGCCGGTCATAGCCGCCGCGGTCAGAGCGATGAATATCCATAGCAGCAGTTTTTTCATAGCGTTCTCCAAGGTGATTTTTTGATCGGGTTGTTCTTTATTTTTATTGTAACATCCGGCTGGCGTAAAATCCAACACTTTACGAACATCTTACCTTCAGCTCTGATGCGCTGCGTGCCTATCCTACAGGTTTTCGAACAGCGCGACAAAACCGATGCCGTTGTTGCATTCGTCCATTCGGTTGGACTTGTCCTTGCTCCAGAAGATTTCGCCGGGGATTCCTTCGGGAAAAGCTTCGCAGTCATGGTGTCGGAATCCTCGTCGGAAAAATTCATGCAATTGAGGCAGTCGGAAAAGATCATGGGTAAGCTCCTTAATCATTAACATCGGTTTATTATAAAGCAAAACCGATGCGGTGGGATGGGGTTTTATCAAATTTACTGTAATTTGGATAATTTAAGCCGGACTTATTTTAACCGATAATCCATAGCGGTAAAGCGTATTCCGTTGATCGTCTGCTCTCCGCCGATATCCCGAAAACCGAGCCTTCGGTAGGCTTCCACGGCATAGGGCGAAGAATGAACGGTAATCCGCTCGATCCGCTCATCCATGCTGCAGTGTTTAACGATCGTACTGAACAGGCTTCTTGCAATTCCTTGTCTGTGAACTTCCTTTTTCACAAACAGCAGACATATGTGTGAAGCGTCACGAAGCGCGATCACTCCCGCTAAGTTGCCGTCAACAAAACAGCCCCAAAACAGGATTTCATCCTTATCGAACTTCTCTGCAATGTTTGGATAAGAAATAAAGTCATGAAAGACCGCAATACCCGTTTCGCTGTAATCCGGCGCTTCAAATTCCATAAATACCTGCCGCACCAGTTCAAGCGCGGTTTCAATATCTGTTTTTGCCAATCTTTTAATATCCATAGCATCATCCTTTGTACAAAACGATCAAAACAAGATCAAACTGAAATACGTCACCACGCCCTCGCCGTTGTTGTATCTGACGCCGACCTTCGGCGCGGTTTTCATCACATGGATGCCGAAGCTTTCGACGGCGGGATACATGCGGTCCGGAAAACGGCATGGCTCCGGATAGGCGCATTTGGCGCAGACAAGGCAGCCCTCGGTGGAAAGCGTGAGCGCGTCCGGGTGTTCGGTGCGAAATTCGCGGACGACGGCGTCCGTGATGTCCTCATGCGCCTTTCGGGCGTTATGCCAGCCTTGGATGTTGTATTTGCCCTCGATCTTTGTGGCCGTGGTAAACATCAGCGCGTGATCATATTGCAGGCATTTTTCCCTGCAGCTTTCCACGGAGCCGACAGCGGGCGGACAGGCCCAGCATGAGCCGTACCCACGGCAGCTGTTTTTTTCGCAGATGGCGCGCACCTCATCCGAAAATTCGATTTCTTCGGGTGAAAATATAACCGCCTGATGAATGCGGTACGCTTGCGGATTATCCAGGATTATTTGCTCGATGGCCATGGTTTGCTCCTTACTCGCTCACGTGAAAGACAATGCGGATTTAAAATAGGCGCACGGAAAAGAGCGAAAGCAATTCAAACATACTTTTATCACAATATCTGCAATTTGGACTTTACAGCATTATTTCTTGACAATAAAATGCACGCTTCCCTTTGCCTTTTTCCCTTCAACCGTGAAGGTATACGTACTGTCCGCTTTGATCTCCAGCGCAAAGCTGCCCGAGGAAGCGTCGTTGCCGCGGTAGATCTCGTTTCCGCTTTCGTCCGTTACGGTGATATCGAGCCGTCCCGCTTCCCGCAGCACGGCAACATTTACAATGTCGCCTTCTTTCAGCGGCATTGGGTGCGTTTCGGTTTCGTTGAGCGCTTTGAAGTCGAGCAGAAACTGCGTTTCGTTGCCCGTGCGGCTGCCGTCGAAGGCGGAAGCGGCGCAGGCGGCAGTCAAAACAAGCAAAAACAAAGTGATATAAGTAAACAATAATTTTTTTTTCATATAAAACCTCTTTTAAATACTCAAACAATTTTCTCTTCTTCCACAGGTTCATCGATATCATAGCGTTTTATAAGATACGCCTTTAAAAAATAATTTGTAGACATATATATTGATAAGATTATACTGAAAAAAAATATTAATAAGTTAAAAATATCCGTTCCATTATCATTCAAAAAAAAAGATATAAGTCGTAAAAATGAAAATATGATCAATGCACCGGCCGCACCAATTATAATATTTTGTTTAAATGATTTATTTTTTTCATTTGATACCCGAGGTATCTGTTTTAATATCAGAAATGAAAAAAATAAACTAGCTGCAAGTATAATCGATATGTATAATAATAATAACAGTATCGATGTAGTCTGTCTAAAAATAGTATTATTCAGAGAGAAATATAGGAAAAAAAAGCTTAAACATATTATAAACATACCTAGATTTAAGTTTTGAAATCGTAAGGTTTTATGTTTTGAATAAAATGATGTGGATATGGTAGCCAAAATATTAGAAATCGTAAAAAGGATTGAGATAATTACCAATATTTTATTGCTGATATTGTTAAACGCCGTAATCAAATCAAGCGCCCATATTACAATAGTCATCCCGAAAATCCAAGAACCTCTATACGGCTGCTGATTTTTTTTAACAAATAGTTTCACAGCTTTCTCATCAAATTTCATCTTTACCCCAAAATGACATGTTACTTATAAAATCAGAACTAAATTTTAATGCGTTTATTTTTCTATTCCTTCTCCGGGAAATATTGATACAGATACGTCAGCATGTTGCCGTTATACAGCTTGCGGTTCTTGTCGGCTTTTTTGCCGAAATAGCGCTGGAAATAGTCGTTGCCGCACAGCACAAACAGCTTCCAGTTAACCAGGCGATCGTAGACCTTGCCCATCTCGGTGTACATGCGGTTGGTCGCCTTGTCTTCCCCGATGCGTTCGCCGTAGGGCGGATTGGTCACCAGAATGCCGTAATGCTTTTTGGTGCTGAATTCTTTAAAATCGAGCCTCTGGAACGATACGTAATCCTGCACGCCCGCCCGCGCGGCGTTTTCGCGCGCGATTTTCAATACGCCGCCGTCGATGTCGGAACCTAAAAGGCGCAGCTCGGGAGCCTTGATGCCCGCTTTGGCTTCCTCGAGGGCGCGGTTTTTGTCGGTGTCGGATAAAAGCCCCCACGCCTCAAAAGCGAAGGAACGGTTGAGCCCCGGCGGAATGTTGGCGCCTATGAGCGCGGCCTCGATCACAATGGTTCCGCTGCCGCACATAAAATCGGCAAACTGCTGCGTGCCGTCAAAGCCCGTTAGGCGGATGATGCCCGCCGCCAGCGTTTCCTTCAGCGGCGCTTCTCCGGCCTGTATGCGGTAGCCCCTGCGGTGCAGGCTCTCTCCGCTGGTGTTGAGATACAGATGCGCGACATCGTTTTTGATGGACACGATGACGGGATAATCCGCGCCGGTTTCGGGAAGAAGCTGCGTTTTGTACGCGGCGCGCAGGCGTTCGACCATCGCCTTTTTGATGATGCGCTGGCTGTCGGAAAGCGAAAACAGCTTCGACTTGGCGCTGCTGATGCGCGTTACGTTGAACTTGCCGTTTTTGGGAATATAGTTTTCCCAGGCAATGGCCATTACGCCGTCAAACAGCTCGTCAAAGGTTTCGGCGGGGATGCTGCCCGCGTGGATGAGCACGCGGTTGGCGGTGCGCAGCCACAGGTTAAGCTTATGGATATCCGTGATGCCGCCGCTGACTGTGACGGCGCCGTCGGCGGAGGATACGATCTCGTAGCCGAGCTTGATGATTTCTCTCTTGAGGATGCTTTCCATGCCGAAGGTGCAGGTGCAGGTGATATTGTAGGTTTGATTCAAATTGATGTACCTATCTTTCGAATTGATTTTTATATTTATTTATTGGGCTTATTTTTCAACTGATTATTAAAAACATGATAATATAATTTGATATCTATTTTTAATTGATTCTAAATTTTAAGTAAGTCATGCCGCTGTCGCGCGGCAGGCGATGCGTATTTATAGAGAATAAACAATTATTGATTTAAGTCAGATCGTGATTTTTTAATGTTGTGCTTATGACAACCGCAGTCATGCCGCAATCGCGCGGCAGGCGACTTCTTATTAATAAGGCGATTCACTCCGCTACGCTGCGTTCATGCAAGGCATAAAGATCTTCTGCGCTACACCGAGTCGGTGCCTATGCCTTGCAAGCAAAAGGTACCAAGCACATAAGCACCTCGTGGATGTTACCCAAAAGATTTTGACAGATAAATTTTGGCTTATAAAGGCCTAAAAGGAAAACTGTAAATGATTCGCATGGCTAAGGCCACGCTCATATAGGTATTTTGCTTTCTTCAAAATCAAAATGCCAGCCGGCCTGATAAACCTCAATTTATCTATACCAAAATATTTTGGTATAAATTAATGTCCTTCGCTCCGTAAACTCCGCTCATATTGCGCCATATAGAACT
>DAITPG010000117.1:0-7481 GCA_036833715.1 Eubacteriaceae bacterium
AAAGCCTTGTTCAGCCCGGCTGCAGAACTCATGCGGCCCAAAGCACCAAAATCGGGAAAAACGATTTTGATGGAAAAGATCCCTTTTTTATGGAACAGGCTCAGCTTTCTTCAAAAGGTGACAGCCCGCAATCTTTTCAGATATAAAAGAAAAATTCTGATGACAGTCATCGGCATCGCCGGCTGCACGGCATTGATGTTAACCGGCTTTGGCATGCGCTATTCTGTTTCTTCCGTTGTTGATATTCATTATCAGGATATCAGTATTTATGATCTTATGGGTGCCTTTGATGAGAAAATCGATGAAAATGAGATGCAAAGTCTGCTGAGTGGTATTCAGACCAATCCATTGATTAGCGAAAGCATGCTGATCCGTCAAAAGCTGATAAGCGTCAGCGCAGGCGATAGTGATAAAAAAGAAGTATATGTGGTTGTAACCCAGGATAATGAATCCATAAAGAACTTTATGAATATGCAAAACAGAATAACCAAAGAACCGATCAGTTTGGAGGATGAGGGCGCTGTAATCACCGAAAAGTTATCCCGGCTGCTTGATGTGAAAGTGGGGGACATGATCACCGTATATTTGGAAGACAATGAGACTGCGCAATTCAAAGTATCGAGCATTATGGAAAATTATACGCTCAATTATGTATATATCTCGAAAGAATCTTATAGTAATGCCGTGGGAGAAGCACCTGTATACAATGCGTTTATGGCCAATATGAAAGAGCCGACAAAGGAAAATGAGGATATCCTTTATGCGCAATTGATGGAAAATAAAAACATGATGGCAGTTTCGTATACTTCGGTCATCGGTGCCAATTTCAGCGATATCGTTACAAGTCTCAACTATGTTGTTTTACTGATCATCTTTTCGGCAGGTACGCTGGCCTTCGTAGTTTTGTATAATCTTGCGAATATCAATGTGACCGAACGCATTCGGGAAATCGCAACCATTAAAGTATTGGGATTCTATGACAAAGAGGTTTCCGCCTATATCCACAGGGAAAATACTATTTCCGCTTTTATCGGTATGCTGATCGGCTTGTTTTTGGGCATTCCATTCGAAAAATTCATCATGTCGACCGCCGAAGTCGAAGCAATCATGTTTTTGCCGGGCATGAATGCCCCCTGTTATTTGATGGCAATTGCGCTTACGCTGATTTTTACGTTTATTGTTAACTTTGCTCTCCATTTCAGACTTAAAAAAGTAGACATGGTGGAGTCTTTGAAATCAGTAGACTAGAAGCGCGGAAGAAAGGCGCAGATAAACGGAGCGGGCAGCTCCGTTTTTTTTAGTTATGAATATATAATTTGGAAAGACAGCGTTGATTAAGCCTATGGTATGAAACTACGGTATTTCTACTAAATAAAAAAACCTGCCTATCGAGGGCAGGTAAAAAAACAAAATGATCTTTTAAAAGTACATGCATTCTTCAAGCTTATTGGTAACGATTGCATACAAATTTTTGTCTCTGAAATCGTTTCTTGAAATTTTATTGATACGAATGAAATGACCGAGATTATAAAGCCACTCATCATCCATATGGTCATAAGCTTCCTTAATCGCTTTTTCAAAATATGGGATCAGATGATCATTCGGGAAGGTGTAGAGCAGCCGTCTGATCGTATCCGCGCCGGGCCAAAAGAAATCCTGCTGCCATTCAAGCAGTTCATACGTAATGCCTTTGGTACGGTCAAAGCCCAGTTGATGCAAAACATCCGCGGCGTTATCCCAGCAAACAACCAAATACGGAGGAGCAAGATAATTTAACTTCAAATCCTTGTTCTCGCGTATGTATTCGATGGCCTCTTTTTGCTCTTCGATAGGATTTTTCCAATCAAGTTTCTTGAATATTTCAATATCGGAATCATTCAATTCAAATATGATTTTCTTTTTCATGGTAGTACCCCTTCCTTTTGAATGCAATCATGATAACGATTACATGTTACGGTATATATTATCATATATGCGAAGAAATAGCTACATTTTTTTGTAATTTTTTATGTAAATTTTTTCAAGATTATTTTAAATAAAAAACAGCTCTATTGAACTGTTTATTTTAATAAATGTGTATATATTGGCACAATCAACTCATAAAATAATGTTGGAACTTAAGAATGGACACAGCATTTTAAGGCTTCGACCAGGTCATAGGCAACCTGATTGATCGACTGGCTGCCCGCAACCAAAACAAAATCGCCTTCCGAGACATTTCTGCACAAATAGTCCACAATATCGTCAAATTGAGAGATCACTTCAGCGGGAACCCCGTAAATTTGAGTAACTTTCTCTGCAAGGTCTTCCGAATAGATATTCCAGTCATTGGCTTCTCTGTCCGAATAAATATCATTAAAGATCACTTCATCCGCATCCTTGACCGCTTTTACAAATTCATCAAACAAAAAGAAAGTTCTGGAATAGGTATGCGGCTGAAATACGACCCAAAGCTTGTTATGATCGTAATTTTTGCAGGCCTCGATCGTTACGCGCAGTTCGGTGGGATGATGGGCGTAGTCTTCAAATACTTTAACTCCGTTTACTTCTCCCCTAAATTCAAAACGCCGTTTAGCGCCGTAGAAAATGTTAAAGGAATTTTGAATCACTTCTTTCTGAATCCCCAAAAAATCTCCGCAGGCAATTACCGAAAGTGAATTCATAACGTTATGCATTCCGGGTATATTCAGGCTGAACGTACCGTAAAAAGTGTTTTTATAATAAACTTCGTAGGTCGGTTTTCCCAAAGTGTCGTATGCGATATTCCTAGCCTGCCAGTCATTGCTCTCTCCCAAACCGAACGTGGTGACCTGCGCTTTGACATTAGGAAGGATTGAAGCAATTACGCGCGCATCATCGCCGTTCGCGATCAAAAGCCCTTCTTCGGGTAAGATTTGAGCAAATTTCAAAAACGATTCGGTGATTTGATTGATCCCTCCCGTGAAGTAATCAAGATGATCTTCTTCAATATTTAAAATGGTCCCGATAAAATGATTGGTATGTAAAAAACTGTCAACAAATTCACAAGCTTCCACAACAAAATATTCGCTGTCGCCTTTTCTTGAATTGCCGCCGATCTTATCAAGTGTTCCGCCTATGGAAACGGAAGGATCAAGACCTGCGTTGAGAAGCATCAGAGCAGTTAAGGAAGAAGTCGTCGTTTTACCGTGCGTGCCGCTGATGGCGACGGTTTTGGGATAAAACTGCGTGAGCTTGCCCAGGAAATAAGATCTTTCCATGATCGGGATGCCGTATTCCAACGCTGTGACCATTTCAATATTGTTTAGCTTTATAGCCGCAGAATATACAACAAGATCACAATCTTTGGGGACATTTTCTTTTTTATGCCCGATAATCACTTCAATTCCGTTTTTGATTAACTTATCGGTATAGGAACAAGGACGCATATCCGACCCCGAAACAACAAATCCGTTGCTTTGCGACATAAGAGCCAAACCGCTCATACTGGTGCCGCCGATACCCACAAAATAAATCTTTTTGACATCGTCCAGGTTAATCTTATTCATGATAGTCTCCTGATGTTTTCTCGAAGGAACAATGAGTACATTCTAACATTTTTTTAATAATAAAACAATGCGTTTAATAAACACTGCAAAATTTGACAATTAAATAAAATATTAAATATATTTTTTAAAAAAAACAGTTTAAAATTCAAATTAATTATATTATAATTAAATGTATGTTACGATATGTATAGCAGGAGGGAATCAGCATGCAAATCACCGATATCCGTGTAAGGCAAGTATTTGATGAGGGAAAAATGAAAGCAAGAGTTTCGATTACTTTCGACAATCAGTTTGTAATTCATGAAATCAAGGTCATTGAAGGGGAAAACGGCGTCTTTATAGCTATGCCTAGCAAGAAGCTGAGCGGCGGTGAATTTAAAGACATTGCACATCCCATCAATAAAGAAACACGGCTGATGCTTCAGGAAGCCATTTTAAAGGCTTATGAAGAAAAAATGATTGAAAACAGCCAATCGCCTAGAGACAAAGAGTACGAATTACAATTCTAGTTGCATACATAATCATCAAATCCTGTTTACATGATCACCAATCCGTTAATTCGAAAAACCGGCGCCGGAGTTGCCGGTTTTTTGCGTAATTTTCATATATATTCCAAATAAAATCCGGCACTTCTTTTTTTTGCTCTATATCAAGAATTAAGACTGTTAATTTTTTGATTATCGTGTATAATATGAATGTACATATAAAAAATCACATCAGAAACGCCTTGAAAACAGAAAAGTAAGTTATATGACTTGATGATCATTCAAGGTATGTATCCGCTGTGATTCTGTTTTTTTATAGTTATATCATCTGTAGGTTCACTCCGCTTTATATTATATTAACGAGGTCTTGCAATATGAATAAAAATTACTCCGCGATTGTTCTTGCTGCCGGTTTGGGCACAAGGATGAAATCCGACTTGCCCAAGGTTTTGCATAAGATTTGCGGCATCAGTTTGGTTGAACATGTACTTATCAATTTAAAGGAAATCCATATCGATCATATAGCGGTTGTAACCGGCCACAGGCACGAACTTGTTGAAAAAGAACTGGGCGAAGGTTATGTTTATTGCTTTCAAAAGGAACAGCTCGGCACCGCCCATGCCGTGATGCAGGCGGAAAGTTTTTTGCGCAGCCATAAAGGCCGTGTATTGGTTCTGTGCGGTGATGCTCCGTTTCAGGACAGTAAATCACTGAGCGACTTCATCGATTATTGTGAGCAAAAAGAACTGGATCTGGGGGTTTTGACGGCAGAACTTGAGGATCCGGCCGGATATGGAAGAATCGTGCGCGAAAACGGAACGCTCAGCAAAATCGTTGAGAAAAAAGACTGCAGCGCCGAGCAGTTGACAATCAAAGAAATCAATTCGGGCACCTATTGTTTTGATACCGAAAAGCTTCTGGATTGTCTGTGCGAATTTAAAACAAACAATGCGCAGGGCGAATATTATCTTACGGACTCAATAGAAATATTCCTACAGAAAAATTATAAAGTGGATGCTTTCAAAAGCCGGAATCCCGATATCATAAGAGCTGCCAATACGATGGCGGAATTATATGACTGCGAAAAGCTCATGCGCGAAAAAATCAATCTTATGCATATGCTCGACGGAGTACGTCTCATCGATGCGGCATCCACGTATATCGACAGGGGCGTTTCAATCGGAAAAGGCACCGTGATCTATCCCAACACTTCTATTTCGGGTAATTCTGCCATCGGCAGCAACAATACCATCCTATCTTCGAGAATAGACAATTGCGTCGTAGGAGACAATAATGTAATCGACAATTCCACGCTTGAAAGCAGCTATATAGGCAATGACGTTCATATCGGTCCTTATGCGCATCTTCGTCCCAACAGCAGGTTGGATGACCATGTGAAGATCGGCAATTTTGTCGAAGTTAAAAATTCGGTTATGGGGGAAAACAGCAAAGCGTCTCATTTGACTTACATCGGAGACGGCGAAGTAGGCAAAGATGTCAATCTCGGCTGCGGGATCGTTTTTGTGAATTACGACGGAAAAAACAAATACAAAACCATCATCGAAGACGGAGCGTTTATCGGCTGCAATGTCAATCTTATCGCTCCCATTAAAGTCGGCAGAAATGCATTTGTTGCGGCAGGCTCAACGATCAGCAAGGACGTGGAAGACAACGCGCTTGCCATCGAAAGAAGCAAGCTGATCGTTAAAAGCGGCTGGAACAAAAAATAAAATATATTACAATAAATAACGGAGAGTATACAAATAATGGATGGTACCTATTCGGACATTGTACTTATTTCGGGCAATTCCAATATTGCTCTATCCCAGGAAATATCCAAGCTGCTGGATATTCCGCTTTGCGAAACCGAAATCAAAAAATTTGCCGACGGAGAAATTTCGGTCCGCATCAAAGAATCGATCCGCGGAAGCGACGTGTTTGTCCTACAATCCGCCGTGCCTCCCGTCAACGATAATCTGATGGAGCTATTGATCATCATTGATGCCTTAAAACGCGCATCCGCCGGAAGGATTAATGTCGTTATGGCTTATTACGGCTACGCGCGACAGGACAGAAAAGACCGTTCCCGCGTTCCGATTACGGCAAAACTCGTTGCAGACCTCATCAGCGTCGCCGGCGCGGACCGTGTGATATCCGTCGATCTGCATGCGGATCAAATTCAGGGATTTTTTGACATTCCCCTCGACCGCTTGCAGGCAATGCCGATCATTGCGGATTATATTTTGGAACATAATTTTGATTTAAACAAGCTGGTTGTGGTTTCGCCCGACGTCGGCAGCGTGAAACGTTCCCGCTCTCTGGCCGAAAGGCTCAATGTGCCGCTTGCGATCATCGATAAAAGAAGACCGAGGGAAAACGTAGCCGAAGTCATGAATATCATCGGCGACGTTGACGGCGAAGATGTTATCATGATTGATGATATCATCGACACGGGCGGAACTTTGGTAGGTGCGGCGGAAGCTTTGAACAAACTGGGCGCCGAGCATATTTTTGCAGCCTGTACCCATGCGCTGCTTTCGGGCCCCGCGATCGAACGCATCAAAAATTCACCCATCAACAAATTGGTAGCCACCAATACCATCCCGCTCTCCAAAGAAAAAATGATCGACAAGATTGAGATCATCAGCATTGCGGAACTGCTTGCCAAAGCGATCCAAAGGATCCATGAGGGCAAATCCGTGAGCATTCTATTTTCTAATGATAATAACAAAGATTCTAAATAAATGTCACTGAAGGATTTATATTACATTTATCAGCCTTTCGTCAGTAAAATTAATTAAGGAACGGTATAGCATGGATTTAAAAGAAATTGCCAGACAAGTGCGCATCAACATTATCAATGAAGTTGCGGATGCATCCAGCGGCCATCCGGGCGGCTCACTTTCGGGGGTTGAGATCTTAACCTTATTATATTTTGAAATGATGAATATCCCGTCGTATGATGATGAAAACAGGGATCGTTTTGTTTTAAGCAAAGGACATGCCTCGCCGCTGCTTTATTCGGTACTGGCCGAAAAAGGATTTATCGACAAAAAAGAACTGACGACTTTCAGAAAGATCAACAGCAAGCTTCAGGGTCATCCTGACATGAGAAAAACCAAAGGCGTCGATATGACGACGGGTTCCTTGGGGCTTGGACTATCCGCCGCAGTCGGATTGGCGCTGGCCGCAAAGCTGGATCATAAGGATTACAAGATATACGCGCTTGTCGGCGACGGAGAGATTCAGGAAGGCGTCGTATGGGAGAGCTTCATGTCCGCGGCCCACTTTAAACTGGATAATTTGATCGTATTCATCGACAACAACAATCTTCAGATAGACGGCAGTTGTGATGAGGTGATGTCGCCTTATCCGATTGATGAAAAAATGAGCGCGTTCGGGTTTAACGTGATCAACGTTGCTGACGGGCACAGCTTTGAACAATTAAGATCGGCCGTTACGCAGGCGC